>JASLOB010000001.1 GCA_030745695.1 Candidatus Nanoarchaeia archaeon
TAAAGATTCTTATGAAGAATTATTAAAAATTTATGATGAAAATTTAGAAGTAGAATTCAAAGCTTGTTTAAAAGGAAATGTAAAAAATAATATTTATGATATAAATAAAATAATAATTCCAAAAACTTATTCTCAAACTTATAAAAGTGTTAGAGCAGAACCTTGTGATACAAATACTTTAATAGATTTACATAGTCATCCTTTTAGAAGATGTTTAGCCTCTATTCATGACATAACAAATTTTAGAAGATTAAAAAGTGTTAATGAAAATATTTTATTAAGTGTTATGTGTGAAAGAGATAGATTCTTTGTTTATGGGTAAATTTTTAAAATATATTAAAATAGATTATAAATGAAAGAAATAAAATTTCCTTTTGATATTGAAAAGTTTTTTGAGAAATGTGTAAAACATAAAAACATTCCAAAAAATGATTTTGAAAAACAAGCAATATTAATTAGATTAGTTAAAGATTTTAAAGACGATAAAAGATATACTGAACAAGAAGTTAATAAAAAAATAAAAAAACATTTTGATGACTTCACATTATTAAGAAGAGAATTAATCAACTTTGGTTATATGCAAAGAAATCCTTTAACTAGTGAGTATTGGGTTGTAAAAAGAAAATTAACAAAAAAAGATATAGAAAACAATACAATTTTAAGACAACACTCAAAATCTTTTAAAATTCTTGAAGAAGATTGAATCACCAAAAGATTTATAAATGAATTAATTCGTAATTTACTTTTATGGTAGACTAATATTAGAGCATAGGTTCTTTCTTTAAGTTTATCATTTTTTTTTACTGCAACTCAAATCTTAAATGTATTTGAGTGAAGGATATCACTTAAACTTTTGATAAAGTTTATTCAAAAATTATGTTTTTTTGATATCGTGCATAGGTATGGCATCTTACACTATTAGGTGGATGACTTGGCTCAAAACAGCGATGAAGGACATGGCAAGCTGTGATAAGCCCTGGGTAGGTGCACGCAGCCTTTGAACCAGGGATGTCTGAATAGGACTTCCGATATATTCCGAAAGGAAAGCCAACTCGGTGAATTGAAGCGTCTTAGTAACCGAAGGAAAAGAAATTAACCAAGATTCTGTGATTAGCAGCGAGCGAAAACAGAAGAGAGCAAACTGAATTTCTTATAGTAATATAAGATAGATGTGGTGTTGTAAGACTCACTTTCGATCCTCCAAACTCAGCCAAAGTTTCCTGGAAAGGAACGCTATAAAGAGTGATAGCCTCGTAGGTTGAACTAAAAGGATTTGTGAGTATCTTGAGTAGTGTTTCTTGGATATGAAGCATGAAGCTAGGAGTCATTAACTTCTAACTCTAAATATGTTTTGAGTCCGATAGCGTATAGTATAGTGATAAAACGTTGAAAAGTACCCTTAGCAGGGTGTGAAAAGATCCTGAAACCTAATAGTAATAGAATGATACTGCTATTCGTAGTTGTATCGTACGTTTAGAATAACGGGCCAGGGAGTTGATCTAAGTGGCGAGAATAATTCGTAATAAGAAGCATTCGTAACGAAAGTAAAATCTCGCAGTTTACGAGGAGATAGGTTTTAATCAGTCTAAGTCACTTGGGTCTAACCAGAAACCAAGCGATCTAATCTTGGGCAAGGTGAAGTGGTCTTAACAGACCATGGAGGCCTGAAGGGATTCTGTGTGCATGCGACCCTATGACCTGAGATTAGGGGTGAAAAGCTAATCGAGCTTGGTGATAGCTGGTTCCTATCGAAATATGCCGAAGTATAGTCTCAAGCGAGATAGCTAGGATTGTAGAGCTACGGATTTGGAGGTTAGGGGTAGAAATACCTCGCCTTCTTGTCCAACTCCAAATGTCCTAGCGTTGTAGACCTTGGGAATCAGGGGAGCGCGGTAAGCGTGTTTTCCAATAGGGGAACCACCCTCTCTATAGTTAAGGTCCCAAAATGCTAATTAAGTGTGAAAGGGTGAAGGGTGTATATCTGCTTAGACAGCTGGGAGGTTGGCTTAGAAGCAGCCATCCTTTAAAGAAAGCGTAATAGCTCACCAGTCAAGGAGGTATGCCCCGAAAATGGACGGGGCTAAATTAGCTACCGATACTATAGACTCCAGAAATGGATGTGGTAGATAGGCGTTCTGTAAGGACAGAAGTTTTCTTGTAAAAGGAGATGGACCTTATAGAAATGAGAATCCTGGCGGTAGTAGGATCAGAACAGAGTGAGAATCTCTGATACCGTAAGACTAAGGTTTTCTTAGCAATATAGTTTAGCTAAGAGTAAGTCGATCCTAACTAAGTTCCTAATTGGACACTTGGGAAAGGGAAACAGGTTAATATTCCTGTACTATCTAAATTTTTGCTTAAGTTAAACTTTGGGATAAACTAACAATTCTCGTCGGGATTGTTCTTAAAAACAAGTTAGTGGAGTACTGTAATAGTGAGAAACTGACTAAGTTTAGGAAGCTAGCAATAGTTTAGTTGAGTCCTAGAGTCCGTGAAAGAAGCTTAAGGCCGGTTTAGATAATCGTACCCAGAACCTGCACTGGTGGTCTAGCTGAGAAGGCTAAGGTATGAGAGAACAATCTAACTAAGGGAATTCGGCAAAATAGCTCCGTGTCTTCGGTATAAGGAGTCCCTGCGATTGTTAGTTTAGCTAGCGATTACAGGGTGCAATGACAAGGGGGGTCCGACTGTTTAACAAAAACACAGCAATCTGCTAGCCAGCAATGGTTTGTATAGATTGCCACGTCTGCCCAGTGCTAGTACTTGAAACTCTTTTCCAAGAGAGCTAAGAGCTAGTAAACGGCGGGAATAACTATAATTCTCTTAAGGTAGCGAAATGCCTTGCCGTTTGAATGACGGCCTGCATGAATGGCGTAACGAGATCTCCACTGTCCCTAGTTAGAGTCTCCTGAACACACTATTCTGGTGCAAAAGCCAGAGATGCCTAGTGGGAAGTAAAGACCCCGTGGAACTTTACTGTAGTATGTTGTTGCGATGTGGAACTTATTGTGCAGTATAGGTAGGAGTTGCTATGGCTTGGTCGTCAGATCAAGTCTAGACAAAAGTGAGATACTACCCTTTAAGTTTTATATTGCTCACCTCATGGGACATCAGCATGCGGACAGTTTGGCTGGGGCGGCACCCTGCTGAAAGGATATCAGCAGGACCCAGAGGTAAGCTCATCCAGTTTAGAAATCTGGAGTAGAGTGTAAGAGCAAAAGCTTGCCTGACTGTGTTTTTAACAGTAGGAAACGCAGGAACGAAAGTTGGGTCTAGTGAACGTCTGTACCTCTTTAATGGGGGTCAGATATTATAGAAAAGCTATCCCGGGGATAATTGAGTCGTAGCGCCTAAGAGCTCAGATCGACGGCGCTGCTTGCTACTTCGATGTCGGCTCTTCCTATCCTGGGTGTGCAGAATTGTACACAGGAAGGGTTACTCAATTAGTTTTTACTTTTGTAAACTACGTTGAAACAATAATACTCTTTCATGTCCACTGTGGGCGCCCAAGGGTGAAGGTGTTCACTTATTAAAAGGGATCGTGAGCTGGGTTAAGTACGTTGTGAGACAGTATGTATAATATCTACTAGGTATGTCCAAGATCTGAATGGAAGGACCCTTTAGTACGAGAGGAACAAGGGTTCGGCGCCTCTAGTTTACCTGTTGTCTGATAAGGCAGGCAGGGCAGCCACGCGCTATGGGATAAGAGCTGAAAGCATCTAAGCTCGAAACCCTCCGTGAAAATAGATTTAAAGCACTCTTCATAACAGGAGTTTGATAGGCTCGGGGTGTAAGCTTCAAGGCAACGAGAAGTTCAGCCTGCGAGTACTAATAGCTTAAATTGCCATATCTATGTATGTTTTATTTTTTTTAAAATTCTTTATATTATATTAATCAATTAGATCTCTCTTAAGAATCATATTCCTAAAAATCAATAAAATTTATTCTCTTAAATAAGGTTTTCTTAATCTATCTATCCAATCTGCATGGAATTCATATCCATTACCCCAAGATCTTAATTTATTAACTATCTCTCTTTTTCCTATTACAATTTCTTTAAACATTTTTAGGGCAAGACCATCTTTTTTAGAGGGAGGATTACTAATTTTTGGCACTTTGATTCCACCTAAGCTGTCATACTCCCCAAGCATATAACAAGGTGTTAAGATTACATATTCATTTCCTCTAACTTTTTTAACATTAGTTATAACTCCTAACCTAAGACCAGCATCAACTCTTCTTGATTTCAAAAGAAGTAATTCATATCTCTCAACTTCTTTTATCTTTCCTTCAACTATTCCTGCACCATTTAAGTTATTACTAAATTGCATTGGTAGCATGATTTCTAATTTTTCTATCATGAAAACTTTCAGAAAATAACGGTTTATAAAACTTTATTTTTTCAACTCATCAAATCTTTCTTTTAAAAGAATTCTATTTCCCTTCGGCTGTTAATCTTGCATTATCAATAAAACCATCAGGAGTCCAAAAACCTTTAAGGAAAGCTTTATCTATAAGACTTCTTCCCTCTCCTTCATAAGAAACACCACGCTTTTCAAATTCTTCCAAAGCTCTTTTAACTGGTTGAGCACAATATCTTAATTCACTAACTAAACTGTATTTTGGATTACCCTGGGTATCAAAACTATCCTTATGATATTCAACAAAACCTAAAGGAAAATTAGGATCTAATGTAACTTCAGATAATAGTCTAACTCTAGTGTCATAATCTAAATCTTTATTACCTAAAAGAGAAATAGCATATTGACCCAATCTAGCTTCGTAATCAGATAATCTATTACCATCTTGAGCATCTTGGTATATCCCATCAAATTTATGTCCTATATCCAATTTTCTTTGAGTTTCAGGAGAATCCTTAACATCACCAAAAATAACTCTCTCATAAAATTGAGCAACAGATTCTAAAGTTGATTCATTTACTGCTGAACTTTTTCTAAGGAAATAAGGAAGTCCATCTGATTTAGACAACATATGATTCAAACCATGACCCATTCCCTCATGACCATACAATCTAATTAATTCTCTCTCCCTTATACCAAGACTACCATCTTCATTAAGATAATAAATATTTGGTATTCCTAATGCTAAAGTATTTGTCAGAGGACTAAAATAAGATCTATCTTGTTCTGTAGGAACAGCATGTATATCCCTTAAAAAATCTCCCACTTCTGTCAATTGTTTCAACATTTTACCCAATGTAGTGTGATATCTTTGAATATCATCTTCTGCATTTTCTTGAGCCCTTCTTCTTATACTAGGAACGTCCAAAGGAAGTTGCAATTCATAACTTTCAACATCATTAGTTTTAAATAATCTCTCAATAGATTCAAAAGCATCATCTCTATTCAACTCTAACCAAGGTCTTAATTCTTCTATATCTTTTCTAGGAATTCCATGAATATCAATCACAGTATCAAAATCATAATGCCTACCACTTAACCTTTGTTCAATCCTACTAGCTTCAGCAACTAATCTTCTTTTTAATTCAGAATCAACTAATTCCCCTCTAGAATTCACATTTCTTACATCTGGTAAACTTTCTACTAATGAATTTAATCCACCGACTATATTAGCAGCTTCTTTATAAGGAAAAACTGTATATTTACTCTCAAATCTACCTAATTTCTCTATTCTCTTTAATAATTTTTCAGCTTCCAAAACAATAACTTCATTCATAACATAAAAATCAATTTTGCCTTTATAAATCTTTCTATTTGTAACTTCTTATAAGTAATGACATATGATAAAAGATTATAAACAAATAAATTAATTGGCTATCAAAATTTATTTTTTCAGTTCATCAAATCTTTCTAGAGGAATAAAAGTACATTCTTCATTTAATTTACATTTTTTACATGTTATTTTTATCATTTCTGGAGAATTAAATTCTATATCATTATTTTCTAAAAACTTATGTAAATTTTTTAGATGTTCACATCCCATTATTCTAAACCCCAATCATCTCCTATAGGTTTTCTTTTTGGTCTTTTATCATCAATTTTTTTATTATTAACTTTTTTATCTTGTGTTTTAAAATAAACATCTCTATGAGATTTTAATCTTTTTAATTTAGCAATTAATATATTTCTAATTTTATCCCATAAAACTTTCTCAAAATCTTTTTCTTTTAACATATCTGGATAAACAGATATAAAATCTATTCTTTGGTTAT
The DNA here is from genome assembly GCA_030745695.1 of Candidatus Nanoarchaeia archaeon. Taxonomy (GTDB): domain Archaea; phylum Nanobdellota; class Nanobdellia; order SCGC-AAA011-G17; family JACPNG01; genus JACPNE01. The sequence goes on from JASLOB010000001.1 coordinate 6,194, forward strand.
GATAGATAGCTTGTTTTCTTTTCATTGATCTTTGATATTGATCTTTATCTACCATCCCAAAATATTCTATAACAATATTAAAATCATCTAAATAAAAATCAGGGTGCCATATTTGCATCTTATCATCTAATTGATCTTTGATTAAAATAGGTTTTTCATAAGTAAAAATAATTTTTCTTTTCTTTAAAAATTCAGCAATCTTCTTTTCACCATCTGATTTAAATTTTGGAGGCATTATATTAAGATTGATAATGAATATAAAAAGATTTAGTTTATTAAGGTTAAACATAAGTTTTATAAGACTAATTCTTGTAATAGCCGCATGAGAATAAGAAGAAAAACTAAAGAAAATCTACTTTTTGGATTGTTAATCTTATTAGTATTATCTATATTATTAAATGCTTTTTTATTCTCAGAATATATATTTTTAGATTTTTTAAATCCAAATAATGATTTTAAATTAGAAGAAGTTATAAAAAAATCAACTCCAGCTGTTGTTTCTATATTCTCTTCAGGCAAATCAGGATCGGGAGTGATTGTAGAAGATAATGGGTATATATTAACGAATGAACATGTTGTTTCTGGAGAAGAAAATATAACTATACTATTAGAAGATAATAGAATCTATCAAGCAAAAGTAGTAGGAATGGATGACAAAACAGATATTGCTTTATTAAAAATAGATGAAGATAATCTTCCAACTTTGAAATTTGGAAATTCTAATAGAGTAGAGGTTGGACAACAAGTTATTACAATAGGACATCCTTTTGGATTAGCACATACAGTTACTACAGGAATTGTTTCTGGAAAGCATAGAAATAGGGGTCCAACATTATACCGAGATTTTATACAAACAGATGCTTCTATCAACCCAGGAAATTCAGGAGGACCTTTACTAAATAAAGAAGGAAAAGTTATAGGATTGAACACATTTATTGTTTCAGATATAAATGCAGGAGAATCAGGATTTGCAATTCCAATTAATTTAGTAGAAAAAGTTTATGATCAATTATTAGAAGATGGAATAGTTGAAAGAGGTTATTTTGGGGTTGATGTTATAGATATTGTAAATGTAAATAATAACACAAGAGAGGGTAGAATAGAAAAAGGATCTGAAATCGTTAATATTCAAAATGAAAGTGCTGCAGATAAAGCTGGATTAAAGATAGGAGACAAAATTATTGTATTAAACAACATTACAATTGAAAATACTAATCATTTAAGAAATGAGATAGCTTGGATTTCTCCAGGAGAAAAAGCTTTAGTTACTATATTAAGAGATGATGAACAAATTGAAATTGAAATAGTTCTAGATCAAAGACCTGACGAGTAAAGCTTATAAATCGATAAAATAAAATTTATATGTAGGAAGGTGTCTAACTTTCGAGATTATCTTGAGGAAAGTCCGTCCACCAATTATAGGTTGCTTCTGCAAAGAAGTCCCAGAAATGGGAGGCAACCGCTAAGAAACGACACGGCCTATTAGAGCAAGGATGTTGTGAAAGTTTTAGTAATAGAACTGAGATAACCAACTGAGTATTTTGATAGGATACGTTGAAACGACGAGTCCCAACCGGTGCAAGTCTTAGACGCTTAGTTGAATGTTAGAATGAACTTTCAATGATCCATTTTTAATGGTTAGAGTTCAACAGAAGATGGCTTATGCCTTCCTACTTTAATATATTAATTCTCCAGTTCTACTTGAATTTAATCCCCTACTCTCAATTCTAATCTCTCCTCTAGATGTAACTTTACCAATAACTTTAGACTCAATATTATGTGTTCTTGCAACCTCAATAACTTCTTTTGGTTCAGGAGTTATGATAATCATGCCTTGTCCCATATTCCAAGTCCTATATGCTTCTTCATCTGTAACATTTCCATGTTGTTAACAATAAAACATTAGTTCAAAAGGATTAAAAGGATTATAAATATCTGCACCTAATCCATTTGGTTTTAAAATCCTAGACAATTTTCCTGGAATCCCACCTCCAGTTATATGTGCAATTCCATGTATCTTAGCTTTTGGTTCTCCACCAAAACCTCCAAACATATCAACAACTGCTTTAGTATAAATTCTCGAAGGATGTAAAACTAAATCTCCTAAACTTTCAAAACCATACTTAAATTTATGCCATCCATCTCCATTAGGAACTAGGATATCTGCTCTTGAGAAACATGATTCATAGACAAAACTAGCTTCAAATAAAGGTTTTTTCTTTTTTAAAGAATCTTTAGATATTTCTAAGTTTACTTTAAAATCCTTAAATGGGAGGTCAATTCCATCTGGATATAATTTTTTAGCTAATATTCCTATTTTAGTACCTTGATCCATAACAAATTGATCTGCTACTGTAGGTTCTTCTATTTTATGATTTTCATGTATAAATGTCCATAAATGATTATAACAGTTTATACCCATTAAGTATTTAGATTTAGTTAATAGTTGCATTATTCAATTAAGTGAATTAGATTTATAAATTATTCGTTAGTTTACTAAAAGGGTTTATAAGTCTAGATAACATATTATAATTATAGGAGAAATTAAAAAAAATGAACCAAATAATACCAAAAGCATTGTTCTATGCATATGAAAAACATAAGAAAGATAAAAGAAAAGGTACAACCATTCCATATATAGTTCACCCAGTTGATGTTGCTTCTATTTTGATTAAAGAAAGAAATCATTCTAAAGTATCTGATGAATTGATAGCTGCTGGTTTACTACATGATGTTGTTGAAGACACTGAGACTTCATTTAAAGATATTGAAAAGGAATTCGGAAAAAAAGTAATGATTCTAGTTAAAGCTGCTTCAGAGCCTGAAAAACATAAAGTGGAGTCTGAAAAGGAGAAAAGAAAAAGTTGGAAAGGAAGGAAAGAGCATACAATTGAACTTATCAAAAAAGAGAAGAGAGATGCTAAACTACTCAGCTGCGCAGATAAGCTTGCCAATATAAGGGACATGATTAATGATAAATTTACTGGTAATGAAAAAGAATTCTGGAAAAGATTCAATACCTCACCTGAAGAGACTAAGTGGTATTATCAAATTATGTGTAAAGCTTATAGATTTGGAGATAATATCAAAGATACTAATACATTCAAAATGTTTGCAAGGGAAGTAAAAACATTAACAGGTGAAAAGCCTATGAAAAAAGAAAGAAGAACAAAAGAAGACAAAAGACAAGAAGAATTAGATATAAAAGATTATACTGAAATGTCTTATCAGAATAGTTAATAAGAAAAGAAAATGACAAATAAGAAAAAATTAACAAAATCAAGGAAAGAATATATGGATGAATGGGATAAAATTGAAAAAAAAGTTATGGATGAAATAGATGAAGTAACAGAAAAAAAAGCATTTAAATCTGATTCTTTTTTAACTAAAGTGATGAATAAACAAGAAGATGAACTTTTAGGTTATAATGGTTGTAGCATGGAAAAAAGTTCTATTAAGTTTGTAAGATAAAATTAAAATAACAATAATATTTAAATAAATTAAGAAAATAGATATTTTAATGGAAGATGAAGGTTTTTTTAAAGGAATATTAAAAACATATCTAATCTTATTTGTTATAAATGTTGTAATAGCTTTTATTCTTTTTCAATTTTCTCCAGAATCCATACCTACATCCTCTGATGGTTTTGAATTCGGAGATTATGAAAATAGTACAAGAATTTTTTTCTTTCCTTTATTTCAAATAATGTTTTTATTTATAGGATTAATACTCTATTATATGGCTCCTTTAATGAATACTCTTTTGTTTTTTTTCCGTGGAAAATATATGAAATTTTTTAGTTGGATGTTTGGAACAGAGGTTAATGAAGAAAACTTTACATATTTTATTAAAAAATATACTAAAGCATTGATTCTAACCGTATCTATAGCTGTTATTCTTAGCTACATCCCATTATTAGCATTTATATTTGAATTAGAATCTATAATGTTCTTATTTTTAATTTATTTTATTGTTCTTATTATAGGTGGGATAGCTTCCATAGTCTACTTTTGTAGAAAATTGAATCAAACTTATTAAATTTTAAAGAATACAATAATACTTAATAAGAGTATAATTTCTTAGCAATCTAAAATGATGTGGAGTTTATATAACAAAGAAAAATTTCTAGAGCCTTTTGTATTTTCTAATAATAAATCCCAATTAGATGTTGTACGAGAAACTATAGAAGCAATTAAAGAAGGGAATAAAATAATCTTTATTAAAGGGGTATGCGGAACAGGCAAAAGTGCAATTGCATTAAATTTAGCCAAAGAATTAGGTAAAACTTCTATTGTTGTTCCTGTTAAACCATTACAAAAACAATATGAAGAAGATTATACTGATAAACTTCATATCATAAAAAATAATAAAGAAAAATTAAATATTTCTATTATTGATGGAAGGGGTAATCATAATTGTGTGTTTGAGGGGGATTGTAATGCAGATAATAAATTTTTACCTTGTGATATTGAGATTAAAAAAGAAAATATGGATTTGATTAGAGGTTATATTAACCAAAATCCTTCAGTTAAACTAAAAGATTTTGAGGATGTAGAGGATGTAAGAAGAAAATCAATAGCTCCTGCCTGTCCTTATTGGTCTCCAATTATATGTAAGGATTGGTTTGGAGGAAAGTATGATTTGGAAGATTCTGAAGAGTTACACTATAAAGGGTTGAATGATAAAACTTTTACTTATTACAAAAGAAAAGAAGGTTGTGGATATTATGGGCAATTTATTAGTTATGTTAATTCTGATGTTATAATTTTTAATAGTAAAAAATATGAACTAGAAACTGTTATGGATAGAAAACCTTCAACTGAGGTAGAGATTATAGATGAATGTGATGAATTTTTAGATAATTTATCTAATGAAAAAAATATAAATCTAGATAGGTTATCAAGAAATTTAACTAATATAACAACTGATGATCTAGAGTTGAAAGAATTAACAATAGAGATTAATGATTTAGTAGCTGAGATATTAAGAGATGATAATGTTTTAAATTCTATAAAAACTAAAGAAATATTATTAGTTAAAGATACAAAAATTTTAGAGTTATTAAAATGGATATTAGACAATCCTAAATTAGTAGATCTGACAGAGGATGAAACCTCTAATTATATTCTTAATGTTTATCAGACTGGAAAGATGTTTGAAGATTTTTTTGATGAAACTTATTTAACATTCTATAAAGATGATTATAATAATCTAATTGCTAATTTAATAACAGTTAACTTAGATAAAAAATTAAAAGAATTTTTAGATAAAAATAAAGTATTTGTGATGATGAGTGGAACAGTTCATTCTGATTCTGTTTTAAAAGAGATATTTGGGGTTAGAGAGTTTAAAGTTGTTGAGGCTGAAATAAATCATAGGGGGGGAATAACTAATGTTAGAAGTGGGTTGGAAAAAATATTTGATTATAGATATTTAAATCAAGAAGGTTCAAGAGAAGAGTATTTAAGAGCATTATCTAAATCTGTTGAGATAGCTGAAAAACCTATATTAATCCATGTTAATGCTTTTTTAGACCTGCCAACCGAAGAAGAATGTTACAAATATAATATTCCTAATCTTAAAACAAGAAAAGAATTACAAGATGAACAAGATAAATTTAAGAAAGGAGAATTAGTTCAACAGTTTAAAAATAAAGACATTGATGTTTTGTATTCAACTAAATGTAATAGAGGGGTAGATTTCCCTGGAGATATTTGTAATAGTATAATCTTTACTAAATATCCTAATCCTAACATAAGTTCTTTATTTTGGAGAGTTCTTAAGAAAAGTAATTCAAGACATTTTTGGACTTTATTTGGGGATAAAGCTAAAAGAGAATTTATGCAAAGGATTTATAGAGGGTTGAGATCTGAAGAGGATCATATTAATTTGTTAAGTCCAGATTTAAGAGTTTTTAATTTTTCTAAGTAAATCAACAGTAAGTATTATATATTTTATTGATATTTCTATTATTATTATTGAATAAGGAGGTAGAAAATGATATCTGTGAAAAGCTTTACAACCTTAGATTCTGCACTTTGGGAAACATCTATATTTACAATTACTTTGTTTCTTGTATCTGTTTGGTCAGGTTTTGCAAATTGGGTGATTAATACAAATTGGATGTGGTTCTTAGTTATAGGGATTCTTTTAGGAATCAAACCTCTAATTAAAGTGTTTAAGAATTAATTAATTTTAGAAAGTTGAAGAATATTTTAAGAAGAATCAGTACTACGATGAGGAAATAAAGCTTCCTTTTCTTTCCATTCTTTATTTATTTCTTCACTTGTCTTTATTCTTTCAATAAATTCAATGTAGATTTCCATTCCTTCCATCTCTCTTAATCTTTCAATTATTTGTTCTTTTCCTACTGAGAATTTTGTAAATCTAGTATAATCTTCAAGATGTCTATTAAAACCATAAGAACAAGGATTAAATAGAGGGATAGTTGTACTACCAATACCTCCAAAACTTGTTGGTTTCTCTAAATAAAAAGCATCTTTTTTAGTATGGTCACGATAACTAGCCCATTTAGTTAAATAAGGAGGTTTGTCTTTACTTTCCATAAGAATTAAATCTCCAAGTTGTGCAGCCCTAGTTTGTACAAGTGGTTCAGTCATAGGACATACAAATTCTGGATAATGTCTATCCCTATCTGGATTTAATCTCGTTTTATCAATTACCATATTAATATAAGTATTCCACTATTTATAAAACTTACTATTTGTTATTACTCAATAGCAATTAATTATCCTCAGTCTAAACATTATGGAGATTAAAACGAAAATATATTAAATGTTCTAGTTGTTATAAAATGAAATTTCAAAAAATAAAAAGAATAACAAATAAAAATGAAAATGTTAGAAAAAACCCCAATTAATGCTTCCTGGCTTGGATCTCATGAATATTGTGAGTGGAAGTGGTATCTAGAAAATGTACTAAAAGAGAAAGTTCCAATAACACAATCAATGATTGTTGGAAAAAATATTCATCAAGAAAAAGAAGATAAATTTAAAGAAGTTGCTGTTCCAACTACACCTGAAGAATTTCTAAAATCTAAAGTTTATACAATAACTAAAGAGATGTATCTAAAAGAAGAATTTGATGATTTTATTTTAAAAGGAAAGATAGATGAATTAGGGGTTGATACAAATAATTTATATGTTATTGATGATAAACCAAGAGCAAAACCCTATCTAGGAGTTAAAAGACAGATATGGGCTTATTGTATTTTAATAAAAGAATTTGTAAATAAAAATTATCCTGAACATTCTAATAAAAAAGTTTTAGCAATTTTAAGAGATAGAGATTCTAATGTAGAAATATGGAAGGAAGAGTTTAATGAAGAAAATCTTAATGAAGTTTTTAGTGTAATCAATAGAATGTTGTTATTATTTAAAAAAGAGATTAATCCTGAACATAATAATTATTCATATAAATGTAAGGCTTGTGTTTTACATAAAAAGAATCAATTGTTATCTCATTTGATAAAGGCATAGGTTCTGGATCTGGAAGGAGTATCTCAGAATTTCACATCTTAAAATCTTTAGATTATTGCAAAGATTTGCTAATTAACTATGGTGGGCATAAACAAGCAATAGGGATGAAAATTAGTATTAAAAGAATAGGTAAGTTTAGGAATAAAATAAATGATTATGCAAAGGATAAACTAAAACCATCAGATCTAATTCCTAAGATAAAAGTTGATGCTCTTCTTTCTTTTGAGGATATAAATTTAAATTTAGTTAAAGAAATTGATTCATTAAGCCCTTTTGGTGTGGGGAATCCTTCACCAAAGATATGTTCTCTCAATCTAAAGTTAGAAGATGATCCATTTATTCTAAAAGAGAGGCATATAAAACTTAGATTAGGAAATAATCTAAAAGTTTTAGAATGTATTGGATTTGAGATGATTAGTTTTTTTGATGAAATAATGAAGAACATAGATAAGATTAATATAGTTTATTCTCCAGAAATAAATGTATGGAATGGGGTAGAACAAATAATATTAAATTTAAAAGATATTAAAGGTGGAAAGATTGAAATTTAGATAATCCATTATTACTTTTAAGTGAATTCTACTAAAAAATATAAGTCTATAAATACTTTAAAGACTTCTTACTAAAAAAAGGAGGTTTCTAAGATGCATGAAGTACAAAGAATAGCATTACAAAATATGTTAGAAAATTTAAAAGAAGGAAAAGAGATACATACAGAAACTATGATCTTCGTTTTAGAAGCTGCTCTACAAGAGGAGTTTGAATACGAGGATGTTAAATATAAAGAGTTTGAGATGGAAGATGTATTCAATAGGGTATTAAGAGGAAAAAATTCACTATCTGAAGAAAAAATACATCTAAAGTCTATAAGAAAAGCTGAAAATCATATTAATGTATTAAGAGAAGGGTTAGATGATTTATACAAACAAATTAATTCATTAAATGTTGATTTAGATAGGAAAGAAAGAGTAAAAAGAGCTCTTTCTTAGTTAGAATTAGAAGATCAATGTTAATATGGAAAAATGGAAAAAGATTCATTGTGATCTTTGTAAAAAGATAGCTGGAAAGATACGTCCTGTATGTGAAGGTATCAATGAAATTAGTAAATCTCAAGCTAATATACAATATTTTCATTCTAAAAAGAAGATATATAAAATTCTCTACTTTTGTAGTGTTTTTTGTGCTTTAAAAAAATATTTTGAAATAAATAAAAAAAAATGGGATGAAATCCTACTTGGTTTCCATCTTCCAGATAAATCTAAATTTTATTATACTTTAGAACATAAAAACAATAGAGATATAATAAAAAGAGAAAGTATGATTATTTAATATTAAATATTCTGGATCTTTTAACAATCCCTTTTCTATACAAAAACATTGCGATCATAATACCTAACCCAATACCTGTTATCAGACCGCCAATTGTAAACCAAATGTATTCATTCATTTTTCATCAAGATATCATCAATAAACAGATAGCATCTGCTTTTACTGCTGCTGGAGGTACTTTTGTAGCAAGTAGTGTTATCGCTCCAACTGCCAAACATCCTACATCTGCAAGTTCTCTTGGACCAAGTCCTGATTTAGGGATAGCATATTCTATACTACAATCTACCCCACTCCCCTTACAGAATTCTTTAAATGCATTCTCTTGAGGAGGTCTTTTAGCACCAGGACTGGTCTTAGCATCAATGATTTTTAATTTAGTTATCTCCCCATTTTTTTGAAAAACTTCTAAAAAATCAGGTTCTTTTTTGAAAGTTCGTTCAAAATTTACCCTTATAAAATCCCTAGTACTCTTTCCACCCCTCACAACTGCATCATCACAAACCATAGCAAATAAATCATGAGCAACAGTTTTATGTTTAGCCATTCTTTCGGCTATTTCTATTTTAGTGCCAACCCCATCAAATCCTAAATTCATATAAGTATCATCTGGTAGCCCTCAAACATTCACTGCTCTAAGGCCTGAAAAATCAGAAAAGATTTCAACAACTTCCCCAAGATTTCCTTTTCTATTTTTCCAAGTAAGTTTAGCTGCTTCATAAAGAACTTTTGATGCATCATCACCAAGTTTGATATTTACTCCAGAATTTTCATAATTTGATCTTTCTTGCATTTGTTAAATTTCTTTTTTTATTCTACTATTTCTTTTTACTCTTGCTCTTGTTCAATTTTCTATTTCAGAAAGACGTTCTTCTATAGTCTCTTTAATGCTTAATAAGATCTCCCTATCAGCCCCATCAATTATAATTGAATCACTACACGTTTCTATCTCAACTCTACTTCCACGAGCAATAGATATCCCTTGAGTACAAAATGCTTTATGTGCACTAACACTTGTTTGTGCTATAACATAACCTTCATTTTCATTATTTCCTTCAGATCCATTATAATCATAATTGCGATCTGACTCACCTTTCCTAAGAATTCTATAAACTGGGAAATTAATCTCTAACATTTTTCTTTATTACTATAAATTTTAGAAGAAGTGACAAACTTATAAAACTTTCTAAATTATTTAATTATCCTGTAAATAATCTTCCAGTTACTAATTTTTTAAAGAAATTTTTAACTTTAGATAAAAAATTTGTTTTTTCTTGGATTACTTCTTTAGTTTGATCTTTAACTTCTTCTTTAATCTCTTCTTTTATTTGTTGAGGTTCTTCTTTAATTTCTTCTACTACTTCAACTTCTTCTACTACTTCAATCTCTTCTTGAACTCCACAACCAGAAATATCTTCATTAAAACATGTTCCATCTTCACAATAATCTTTTGTGCATTCTTCATTATCTTCACATTGAGAGGTTTTAATACAAAAAAATTGATGATAGCATTTTTTCTTTTTACAAGTATCTTCTGTAATAGAATCTTTATCATCACAATCTACATCCTCTTTACATTCTGGAATTATAATCAATTTACATTGTTCATTACTACATTCATATCCTGATTTACATCCACAATCTGAACAACAATTATTTTTTTCTACATCATCACATTTATCATCTCCACATATATAGATTGAAGAAGCAGATATATCTGCATAATTAATTTCATCGTCACCAGCATAAAAAATTTCTAAAACTTCTATCTCTAATCCATTAACAATTTTAGTTTCAAATTCATTTAAAATAGCACCTTGGCCATCGACATCTATTTTTATTGAGTTAGGACTAACACCATTTAAAGTTAGATTACTATTACTAACAACCATATTTTCATTTGTCTTTAATTTATCAGCTAAGGATATATTAGCAAGGATTAATATCATTAATATAAGAATTATCCACCTCATTTTATTATGAATATTAACTTATTTTTAATGTTTTCTAAAACAAAAGATTTTTATACTAATCTAATCACAAACTAAAATGGCAGATGAAAAAATACAAATGCCTTCTTCAGGAGGAGGATTAGTAAGATATTTTGAAGATTATAAAAGTAAATTACAATTTAAACCTCATTATGTTATTGCTTTCATACTAATAGTTGTAATAATAGAATTGATTCTTTTTAGGGTTGGTTCCAGATTTTTAAGTTAAAATGTTTCCAAACGTAAATCCAAAACAATTAGAAAAAGCTATGAAAAAGCTTGGAGTAAAACAAGAAGATATAGAAGCTTCTGAAGTTTTAATAAAAACAAAAGATAAAGATTTAGTAATAAGAAACCCAAATGTAGTTAAAGTAAACATGATGGGTCAAGAAACATTTCAAATTACTGGAGATATAGAAGAACAAGAAAAAGAATTGTTCAATGAAGAAGATGTTAAAACTGTAATGGAACAAACTAACTGTTCTAAAGAAGAAGCAATTGAAGCTTTAGAAAAAGAAAAAGATTTGGCTGCAGCAATCTTATCTTTAAATCAATAATATTTATATATTTTCCAACTATGAATATATATGGAAGTTTTAAGGAGTTTAATAAAAGAAGCAAATATGTTATTTAACACAGCAGATCATTTAACTTACATAACTTATCCTACAGTAAGAGAAAATAAATTAATGATAACAATAATTGAAAATTTATACAATTCATTATCAAAAGGAATGGACGCAATTTTATATTATGACAGAATGTATAAAAGAATTTCTCCTTTCTCTGATAACTTTAATGTGAAACTAGAAGTTTTTAAAACAAAATGTGCTCCAAGGTATAATATAGATAGAGAATTTGTTTTATTAATCAATGATTTAAAACAGATTGTAGATCATAGAAAAACATCTCCAATTGAATTTAGTAGAAATGATAGATATATTATATGTAGTGAAGATTATAGGATGAAATCATTAACAATAGAAAAACTAAAAGAATATCTAGCCAAATCAAAAACATTTATAGGGAAGTTAAACAATATTTTTAGAGAACATGATAGAAGAATCAGACAGTATTGAAGATGCTCAATCTCAACTAAAGAGAGCAGACCATTTGTTATATGTAACATTAAAGTATACAAGAACGGTTGATGTAATTAAGAGTATAATAAAAAGATTCATATCTGCGTTTGATCATTCTGTTGAAGAAATGCTAGAAAAGTCTAAAGATAAGAAAAGAATTAAAACTATTCCTAAATCCCCTATTGAAAAAATTGAATTAATTAAAAAAATAGTTAAAACTAAAGAAATGAGAGATTATATAAAGTTCTATTATTTACTTAGAACAATAGATAAAGCTACATTTAAACCAAGAGAAGAGTATAGAAAGCATGTAACATTAGTAACGCCAAAACATGAAGTAGATGTAGAAAAGATAAAAGAATTCTATGAAAAAACAAAAGAATTTGTAGGATTCTCACATGAATTCAAAGGAAGATGACAAGATACATTACATGTATATCTGGAAAAGGAGGAGTGGGTAAAAGTACTACTTCTATCAACTTAGGGGCAGCATTTACTTATTTTGGTAAGGATACCACAGTTGTTGATGCAAATTTGACCACACCCAATGTAGGTGTTCATCTAGGAGTTCCAATTGTTCCAATTAATTTAAATCATGCTTTACAAGGAAAGAATCATATAAGTGAAGCAGTTTATTTACATCCTGTTGGAACAAAAATTGTTCCTGCTGGAATCTCAATTAATGAGATGAAAAATACAAATCCTGGAAATTTAAGAAGGGTTCTAAGAGGATTGTTGGGCACAACTGATTTAGTTTTGATAGATTCTGCAGCAGGGTTAGGAAGAGAAGCGTTACTAGCAATTGAATCTGGAGATGAGATATTAATTGTTACAAATCCAGAACTTCCTGCAATAACAGATGCACTAAAAACAATTAAAGTAGCAGAAGAATTAGGAAAAAAAGTAACTGGAGTAGTGTTAACTAGAACTAAAGAAGAAAGAGGAGATTTATCTGTAAAAAATATAGAAATTATGCTTGATAAAAAAGTTGTTGGTGAAATTCCAGAAGATGAATCTATAAGGGAAGCATTAATAATGAAAGATGTTGTAGTTTATACTCACCCTAAAAGTAATGCTGCAGTAAGTTATAAAAAATTAGCAGCTGCATTATTAAATAGAGAGTATGAAGAAGAAATTGAAGAAGGAACATTTAAAAAATTATTAAGAAAGTTAAAATTGGTTAGATAAGTTTTATAAATCTTTATTCTAAAAAATTAAAATGGTATGTAAAAATTGTAGTCTCAAACCAGTAATTGAACTAACAAATAATAATGTAAAATTATGTAAATCATGTTTTGTTAAATACTTTGAAAAAAAAGCATTTAGAACAATATCAAAATATAATTTAATAGATAGTAAAGATGTAATAGGTGTTGCAGTTTCTGGAGGAAAAGATTCTTTTGCTGTATTAAATATTATCAGTTTATTAGCTAATAAAAAAAGAGATATTAAAGTTAAAGTGATAGCAATAGATGAAGGAATACAAAATTATAGAGATTTAAATTTATTAAAAAAATATTGTAAAGAAAATGATTTAGATTTGAATATTTATTCTTTTAAAAAAGAATTTGGAATGTCTTTAGATATCATCAAAGATAAAATCCATTTAAAACCATGTAGTGCTTGTGGTGTATTGAGAAGACTTTTATTAAACTCAAAAGCTAGAGAATTAAAAGTTGATAAATTAGCTACAGGTCATAATTTAGATGATGAAGCACAAAATGTTTTAATGAATTTATTTAGAGGAAATTTAGAAAGATCAGCTCGTCTTGGTCCAACAACTGGAGTTAGAAAAGATAAAAAATTCATCCCAAGAATAAAACCATTATACTTTTTAATGGAAAAAGAAGTTGCGACTTATTCATTTATAAAAAAATTCCCAGTAGATTTTAATGAATGCCCTAATTCTAAAAAATCTTATAGATCTGAAGTAAGAATGTTATTAAATAACTTCGAACAGAAGCAAAATGGAACTAAAAATGCTATAATCAACTCATTTATAGAAGAACTCCCATTATTAAAGAAAAAATTTGAAAATGCTGAAATAAGATCATGTAAAAATTGTGGGGAACCATGTTCTAGCGATATATGTAAAGCATGTGAACTAATTGAAACAATCAAAACAAAACCTTTAAAAAAAATATAAACTTAGCATTATTATGGAGTTGATAACAAAAAAATATTTTAAAATAGAAGAAGCTAACTCTTTAATCCCAAAACTTTCTAAAATACTAATTCAAATAATGAAAATTAATAACCATCTTAGTATGATCAATTCCATTTCAGTTGATTATGAAGATGAATTAAAATCAATTAAAAATGATATTTCTGTGAATAAAAATTTTCATAGATTATACTATAATTTATACAAAAAGATAGAAATGCTTACTAATCTAGGTTGTATTGTAAAAGATGCAGATTTGGGCATAGTTGATTTTTATTCTATGTTAGAAGGAAGAGAGATCTTATTATGTTGGAAGTTAGGTGAAAAAGAGATTAAATTTTGGCATTATGCTGATGAAAGTTATGCTGGAAGAAAATCTATTGATATGTTAAAAGAATAAAATTATTTTAATCTTACACTTTCTAAATTTCTAGGAGCTTCAGTCTCAATTTTGTTTATTTTATGTAAAGAACTAGCTAAATCTAAACATTTAGAACTTTCTCCATGTAATGTTAAAACTCTTCTTGGTTTTGGATCCATATTTTTTATATAGCTTAATAATTGATTTCTAGAACTATGTCCAGAGAATCCACTAATCATATGTACATCCATTTTTATACTAATTATTTCAGGTTTTTCAGCTGATCCAAAATTTATTTCTCTATCTCCATTAATCACTCTTCTACCAAAAGTTCCATCTACTTGATAACATGTTAAAATCAAACTATGTTTAGGATTTCCACCTAATTGTCTAAAATATTCTTTAGAAGCCCCACCATTCATCATACCAGATGTTGCAAAGATTATGCATGGCTCACCTTTATCAATAATTTGTTGTTGTTCTTTTTGAGATCCAACTTTTTTGAATATATCACTTAAAAATGGATTTTCATCTCTATGAAAAATATTTCTTTTAACTTTAGGATTAAAAAAATCAGGATAAGTTGTATGAATTGCTGTTACATCCCAAACAATACCTTGAACATAAATTGGGATCTTTGGAATTAAATTTTCCCTCATAGCTCTCTCTAATATCAACATCATTTCTTGGGATCTTCCTACACCTAAAACTGGCATTAAAACCTTGCCTTTTCTATCGATTGTTGTTTTAATTGTTTTTAGTAAATACTCTTCACATTCCTTTCTTGTAGGATTCATATCATCTCTACCACCATAAGTTGCTTCCATAATAATACTTTCAACTCTTGGAAATCTATTAACAGCAGATGCTAATAAATTTGTGTTTTCATATAAAAAGTCCCCAGTATAAACTAAATTATGTAATCCATTTCCAATATGCAAATGAGAAATGACACTTCCCAATGTATGTCCTGAATTGTAGAATGTTAATCTAATATCAGGAGTTATATCAGTTACTTCTTCATAATTCAAACATATTGTATGTTTAACCATATTTTTGACATCTGTACTTGAGTATAAAGAATCTTGAGCTTCTTTTTGAGCAATCCCTACAAAATCTAGAGCCATTAAAGAAGTTATATCTCTACAAGGTGCTGTACAATAAACAGGGCCTTCATAACCCATCTTATATAAATAAGGAACTAACGCACTATGGTCTAGATGACTATGAGACAATACAACTGCATCTATATCGTTAATATTAAACTCAGGGGCATCGAAAAATGGAACTGATTCTTGATCATTTATATTTCTACCTGGATGAATACCACAATCTAATAACACTCTTGATTCAGGAGTTTGTAATAATAAACAACTTCTACCAACTTGTCTTCCTGCTCCTAAATAAGTAATCCTTACCCATTCATGCTTTTTATCTTTAGTCCATCCACCATAAATTCTTTTACCAATTTTATGGAGAAATTTTCTTCTAAAATCACTATTCTCATAAAGAACATGTCTTATATTTTCTATTAATTTTGATTTAATTGCAGGAGTTCTTTGAATAAATGGCACCCATAAAGTTTGTTTCTTAACCTCTTTTAATAATTCTCCTTGTTTTCCAATAGCTAACCCAGGTTTTTCTGCTTCTATTATCACTCTTGATCTTTGAGAATCAAAGATAATATTAGCTATTCCTGCATCTTTTGGAAGTATAGATTCAATAACTTCTTTTGCTTTTTCTGGATCTAAACAAATACTTGGATCAGGTCTTAACTCAACTCTTTTTTTGATATCATCTACTATCTTCTTTATTACTCCATTACTATCAAAAAAGAAATCTTTATTTTTTGTATAGATAACTATGTTAGCTCCTTCAAAAACAGTATCGCTTATGTTAGCGTTATCTGGAATATACTTTAATATCTCTTGTAATATATCTGCCATTTTTCTTAATCTTGAGAATTACTTCTACATTGAGATGCTCATATTAACTTCTTTTGCTAAAACTTTTTTTACTCCGTCTTTTGTTATGGTATAAACATCTATTCCATTTCCTGATGCTGTATCTCTTTGTATGGATGCACTAATAGATTTAACAGCTAGTTTAACACCTTCATTAATTGAAATATCTTTTTTATAATTAGCTTCTAGAACTCCCATTGCATACATCATACCTGAACCATCTGTTACATAATCATCATGCATCAATATACTTCCATCTGGACCTAATTCATATAGGTATGTTCCTTCTTCATCTTTTCCACCTAAAAGAAAAGCAACAATTCCTGGAAAAAATTGTCTAATGTGAGAATATAATAAAGAACCTGTCATATTTGCAACTTCTTTTACTTTTAATTTTTTATTTCTTCTAAGTTCTATTAATCTAATTTGTGCTTTTATTATTTTAGTTAATAATTGAATATCTGACACTGAACCTGCCCATGTTACTGCCATTTCATTATTTAATTTAGCTATCTTTTGTGTTTTTTTATGAGCGACTATCCTTCCACCTAATGTAGCTCTTCTATCTGCAGCTAGCACTACTCCTTCTTTACACACCATTCCTAATGTTGTTGTTCCAGACTGTAATGTTTCTTTTGTCATGTTATCAGAACCAGTTATTCTAACTGGATTTAATATGTTTATAAATCTTTCCATTCATTCAAATTTAAAATTAAGATAAAGTAAAATAATGTTTTGTAAAATCCCTTATTTCATAATCAAATAATTTAATGTAATAAACTCCTTCTTCCCAACTTGGCCATGTTTTATATCTCTCTGAGACTTTTGTTCTACAATTAAAACTGCTACATTGCATATATGCTCTTATATGACATCTATCTCCATCATCACATATCCTATATTTTTTGTTTACTCCAAATTTACTTGGTGTAATCTCAAACTCAACATATGATCCTGGAGTTAAAACTTCTTTAGCAAATATAACTTTTGTTGAAGGTTTTTTTTCTTTAACAACTGTTCCAGTAATACTTCCAAAATTTGCAATAACTAATGCAATCGCTAATATAACAAGAATTGCTAAAACTAATGTTTTAGTTTCATTATTCAAAGTAGGTACCTTTTTTAACAACTTTTTTTCTAGGCATACTATTACCATCAAATTCAACTATTTAAACTTTACTAATTTAACCATATCCTTAATATGTTTATCATTTTTTATTAAATATTTAATAAATTTCTCAGGATCAATAAACTTTCTTTTTATGATTACATAAGCATACTTATTTTTTATTTTATAATTTTTCCATTTTTTTCTGAAATTTTCTATAGCTACTATATTTTTTATTGGTGGACCTTTATGCTCTTTATTTTTTGATAATGATTTTTTGTCTAAGATATAATAAAAAATAGCTTTTTCATTCCATGCCCAATCATATTTTGATAATTTAAAGTCATTTGATTTTAGTTTCATGGCAATATAATTTAAAGTTTTTAGGAGTTTTGCTCCAACAACATCTTTTTTTCCTTTTAATGGATCTACTTCTAAAATTACAAGTTTTTTATTTTTATATTTATTTTTTAATAAATCTAAACTAAATTCTTTTTTTTCAAAATGTTTGATGGAAGGTTTTTTGATATAAGATTTAGATGCTTTTATTAATTTGTTATAATTTTCAATATTTAAAGCAGATGCAGCATTTCTATTTGGATCTACAGGATCTATTAAGATTAATGGAGATTCTTTTTTTGATTTATTCAATTTTTTGATTAGATCTTTATTTCCAATATATTGTTTATCTTTCCACTTAGAAACATTTTTTATAAAACTATTAAAATTGCCATACTTAACAGTTAATATCTCTAGGACATATCCAGAAAAACCTCTAATATAACTTTCAGCCCCATAACAATCTTGTGCTTTACAAAATGATTTAACTAATCTTATTTGATCTCCTTTTTTATGTTTTTTAACAAATTTAACATGAAAAGGACTTATGTCTGTTATATTTTTAGCTTCACTTACTTTTTTTATATTTAATATAGGAATAACCTCAATTGTAAATCCTTTTTGTTTTAATTGAAAATAATCCCTACTTCCATGTAATCTAATAATTTTAAAATTATTTTTTAATGATTTTTCTAATATTGAAGAGATATCTTTATTATTATAATTCTTAAAATCGAATTTAACATAGACATCAATATCATTTGTATTACTTAACCATGTATCTTTAGCTCCAGATCCCCCTAATTCTACTTTAGCTTTACTTATTTTAATCTTGTTAACAATATTATCTAAGATAATATTAACTTTAGAAATTTCTTCTTTAGATGGTTTTATTTTTTTTAATACTTCATCAAGCAATTTATTCATAATAGAATCGAAACATTAATAAGAATAAATAGGTTTCTATATCAAAAAAGAGGTAATATGACATCACAACTAACAACTCTATCTTTATTATCATTTATTATATTAGCAGGGATAATCATAACATTGATAGCTAATAAAATAAAAATTCCTTCTTTATTATTACTAATACTAACTGGATTAGGGTTGGGATTTACTAATTTATTTACTTTTGATCAAGATTTTATTACAAGCTTCGCAATTTTTGCATTAATAATGATTTTATTTGATTCAACATCTCAATTTAAAGTTAAAGAAATATATCAATTTTCTCCTCCAGCATTAAAATTGGCATTTACTTTTTTATTACTTAGCATGATAATCATTACATTGGGTGCCCATGTATTATTTGCTAAGGTTATCTTTAGTGTTAGATCTTTAGTCATAAGTGCTATATTTGGGGCATTGATGGCAGGAACATCTCCTGAAATAATATTATCTATATTTAAGGATAAAAAAGAAAAAATAGCAGAAATTTTACGATTTGAGTCTATAATTAACACTCCTTTAACTGTGTTAATTCCATTTATTGCTCTAGATTTTTATTTTGGAGTATTAAGTGCTAATGTTTTAGCTGTAAAATTCTTACAAGGAATCATGACAGGAGTAGGAACAGGATTTTTGATTGGAATAATAGTTTTTTCTTTAATGAAAAAAACTTATCAAGAATTATTATCTCCTTTAGTTGTTATTGCTACAGCATTATTAACTTATACCTTATCAGAAAATATTGGAGGAAATGGAATATTAGCTGTAACTACATTTGGAATAGTTTTTGGAGTTATAAGTGTAAGAAATAAAGATCAAATACAACATTTTTCTTCAATATTTACAAATTTCTTAAAGATAATTGTGTTTATTTTATTAGGGTTAGTAATAAAGATCCCATTGGATGTTAATTTTTTAATTAAATCTTTAATATTATTCTTATTATATCTCTTAGTAAGATATTTAGCTGTAAGTATTGTTTTTTATAGTGTTAATATAAAACTTAAAGAAAAGATATTCATGACATTAAACTCTGCTAAAGGTGTTGCTGTTGCTACAATGATTTTTTTCTTAGGTTCTTATAGTATCCAAGGATTAGATAAAGTAATAAATTTATCCTTCTTATTTTTATTGTATACAATAATCTTATCCTCAATAACAGCTAGATTTTCTCATAAATTTGTTGTATTTAGAAAAAATGTTTTGAAGAAAAAAGATTTGAGTAAAGGATAATTATTCTTTAGTTATTTTAGCAACAAAAAATCCTTCTGTATCATTATCTTGAGGCCAAATCCTTAAACATTTTTTAATTTCTTCATTATACTTTTTATTTTCAAATTCTAATATAGCAGGACTTCTTTTGATATCTAAATTAATTTTTTCAAGTTTAGCATCATCATACTTTTCTAATAAAGAATTTATCACACCTTCATTTTCTTCAGGTTCTAAAGTACAAGTAGAATAAACTAAAGTTCCTTTTTGTTTTAGAATATTAAATGCAGTAAATAATAATTGTCTTTGTATTCCTGCTATCCTCTTAATAGCATTTGGATTCCATATTAATGGAGTATTAGGAGATTTTCTTATAGTTCCTATTCCAGAACAAGGAGCATCAACTAAAATTTTGTCAAATTCTTGTTTGAAGAACCTTCCTTCCATTTTAGTCATTATTACATTAGAAACTCCACATCTTTGTAGGTTGATAGATAATGGTTTTAATCTATTAATATTGATATCATTAGCTACAATCAATCCTTTATTTTTCATTAATGAAGATAATTGTGTTGTTTTTGAACCTGGAGAAGCACACATATCTAAAACAATTTCATCCTTAGGATCTAAGACTATAGGAGGGATCATAGAAGCAGCTTCTTGTAAATAAATATAACCTAAAAAATGTTCTAATGTATTTCCAATAACTTGTCCTTTTAACCAAAACCCTTCTTTACACCAAGGAATTTTCTCTAAATTGTGATCTTTAAATCTAGATTTAATTTCTTTTACATTAGTTTTTAATGTATTAACTCTTAGAGATTTTCTTAAAGGTTTGGAAGAGATATCTACAAATTCATCTAGATCTGTTAGTTTTTCATATCTATCTAAAAATTTTTGTTTCCATTCCATATTCCATTAAACAGATAAAGATTTAAATAATTTATGAATAATAATGTAGATGAAGTCTGAATTTAACAGAGGATACACAGTTTATAAAGATGGGAAAAAAGAGCCATTTATAGTTGCTCCACATTCTGGACCAGCATTAGATGTTGTAACTTCTAGAGATGATCATTCTGAGACAGTAGCTAGTTTATGTTGGAAAAGACTAGGTGGGAGGTTGATTGTTAGTAGTATGCCAAGAGAAAGGTTATGGGGAATTGATTTTAATAGGGATATTCCAAAACTAAAAGACGCTTTAGATCATTTTAACATTTTTTTGAATAAAGAAGATGTTAATAAAAGATATTCATATATGAAAAAATATGGATGGGTAGCTAAAGATGAAAATGATTATGAAAAAAGATTAAAAATTTATCAAAGTTTTTGGGATGATGTTAGTAAAGGAGAATGTATAATCATAGTCCATAAAGCTTTTCCTAAAGTAAAATTTATTCCTAGTATAATGGATATCACAACATTTAGTGGAGAAAAAATAAAAAATAAATTAGTCAAAGAGATTGTTGAAGAGATAAATGGAAAATATTATTATTTTTTAGATAAAATTACAGATGATTATAAAGATGCTATAATCTATGAATCAAAAAGAATGATATTAAACATATTAAGGATATATAAAACATTAAACTATGATAAAATTGGAGCCATATTTAGAGATAGTTTAAAAAAAGATTTAGAAAAAATTAATTTTTATGGAGACAAAATAGCTAAAAGAAGAATTAATGATAATTTAACTCCACATAATTATTTAGAGGGAGTAAAAAATGCATTAGAAAATATGCCTACCCCACAAGTAACTTTTGAAAATGCTTTTTTTGGAGATACTTCATTTGGTCCTAAAAGAAAATTATCTCCTTTAAAAAATAAAACAATAATACAAGTTGAAGGATCTGGATTTTTGAACTTTTGGCACCCACATATAGCTGCTGAAATGATTAAAGATATTTATGAAATGTTAAAAGAATAAATGCGATGGCCGGGATTTGAACCCGGGTCACAACGTTGGCAACGTCATATTCTAGGCCACTAAACTACCATCGCTTAATGCTAGTTTCATCGAAAATTATTTAAATATATTCTTATTTTAATTTATTATGTTTAATAGATCCTCTAGAAACTGTGAAAACTATCTTTACTTTGTATTTAGAGTGGTAATTGGATTAATGTTCATGCAACATAGTATACAAAAACTTTTTGGAATGTTGGGTGGAAATTCTGTAGAGTTGTTTAGTTTATTTTGGTTTGCTGGAATAATTGAATTTTTTGGAGGGTTATCAATAGCTTTAGGATTGTTTACAAAAATAGTTGCATCAATTGCTGCTTTAGAAATGCTAGTAGCTTACTTTTATGCCCATGTTGGAATTTTAGATATTTTTACAAAAAAACTTCAATATATCCCAATATTAAATGGAGGAGAGCTAGCTTTACTTTATTTTGCTGCATTTTTAGTTTTAGCAATATACGGAGCTAAGAAATGGTCTTTAGATATAATATTATCTAAAAGAAATTTTTAAATATTTAATTCTCTTTTTATTATAAATCTAGAACTTACAACTCCTGATCCAAGATTTGCTTGAATTCTAAATTCGTTATATCTTACATTTAATATTGGATTGCTAGAATTTATTTCTGTATTTGTTTTTTCTGCAAATTTATTGATTAAAGAATTTAATCCTTCATTATTACTAAATATAACATTAGTTTCCATTCTTTCATTTTGATAATCAACTAATATAGGTTTGTTTACCCCTTCACAAATGATAGAATTTAAGTTATGATCATGAAATAAAGGATCAATTTTACTAAAATTATCTAAATCTCTATATAGATAATATTTGACATCTTGTAAAACTTCTTCTTTATACCCCATTTTTGTTTTTCTAGAAGCTTTTTTTATTCTTTTTAGAATTAGTTTATCATCCTTCAATACTTCTTTATCTTTCTTATATTTTTTGATGATGTATTCTTTTACTAACTTTAACATATTCATATTTATTGAAGGTTCTATTAATTTATAGTGATACTTTCCTATCTCTTTAGATATAACAGCTCTGGCTAATACTTTTTTATCAGAAAGTAATAAAGTATAAGAAGATTCTAAACTTTTTTCTGGGGTTTTAATTGGAGTTGGAGTTTTTAATGTTGGTTCATTTCTAATATCAGGAATTTGTTGTTTTATTGTTTGATGGGCTATAGGTCTTATTAATCTTTGAACTTTTTCAGTTGAAATTGCTTTTTGTCTTAGTTTTTCTTCACTTTTTTGATGCAGGGTTTTATATCCTAAAAATAATGCCCTTAGAAATCTTTCTCCAATTTTAGCCTCTTTTTCTTTAGCTACATTCTTATGAAGCAACCCGACTATATCATTTAACTCATCAGAATCTGCTTTATGAGGAAAATCTTCTCTTATGAATTTAAGATCCATTTTAGAATCCTTCTTTATGTAATGGCTTTGGTGGTGGGAAATTACTCATACCTGTTTTTTCTTTTACATATCTTTCTAATAAAATTAAACCTCTTGCTATATTCTTATTTTGTTCTAACAACTCTTCTAGTCTTTTTGCAATTGGTTCATCTAATCCAGATTTAATATGTTTAGATGCTTCTTCAAACACACTAACCATATCATCTAATCTTTTAACAAGTTTATTTACAACCAATAATAATTCTACAGTTTTATCTTGTAATGCTACACTACTACTTACTAATTGTTTTGATACACTATCAGAAGTTTTGGTTGTCTTTTTTTCTCCTTTTTTTGGCATAATATAAAAGGATTATTCTAATATAAAAATGTTGCTATATCTTAATTCTTGGCTCTTGCACTTAAATAAACTCTTTCTCCATCCCCTGCTTTTTTAATAACAATTAAACTACTTCTTTGTAATCTTAGTATAGCATCATTAAAACTTGATTTAGACAATCCTAATTTATTCATCAAATCTTGTTTTAGAAGTCCATCTGTTTTAATTAATCTATTAATCATTATTTTTTCTGTTTTATTCATTAGATTCATAATGATTAATAGATTTGTATATTTCTTTTTTTTAAACAATTTTAAGATATCTAGAATCTTATCTTTAAATCTCATAATTAGATAAGCAGCTAATAAAGACAATAAAATTATTATTAAAGAAAAAGGAGAAGATTCTTTCTTGAATTCTTCTGTAACCCCTACATCTTTAATTAAATAAAACATTGATTTATCAAAATTCTTTTTTGTAAAAAATCCATAATTATCTTTCTTACATATAATTCCCATTAATAGATCATTCTTTTGGCCAAAGGTATAAATATCTTGTTTGCTTGGTTCACAAATTCCGTCAGGGTGACTATGAATTGTTCCTAGATTATTTAATTTAGAACAATCTTGTGCTTCTATTGCAGCTATACTTTTACTTACAGTTGGAACTTCTTCTAAATCATAAATTTGATATCTTCCATTATTATAATCTCCTTTTATACAAGCCACAAATTCTACATCTCCACTTTCTTGATACAATTCATATAATCTATTATTAACATCTGATTCAATTATTATTGTAGCACTATGATCTACCCCACTTATCAAAGAAAAAGAAATTGTAGATAAATTTAGATATAATATAACTAATGAAAATACAATAAATAATAAAGCTACAATAAATATTCCAATATCTTGTTTTGAAATCTTTCTTTTTTTAACATGATAATACAAATAAACTAAACTTGGAACTAAGATTAAAGTTATTACTAACCATCTAAAAAAAGAACTTAGATTAGATCTTGTAACACATTGTCCACTATTATCACAATATTGATCTATGGAGCATACAGCATCTCTACAATTATTACAAGTTTCTCCTGAATCTATTACTCCATTACCACATAAAGTTTCTACTTCTGGAGTTTCAGTTATAGTTGTTGATCTTATCTCTCCTAATAACCCACTAAACAAATCACTTGCTTTTTTTCTTATTCCTTTTTCTTCTACTTCAATTTCTTCTTGTTTTATTTCTTCTAATAAAATTTCAATTTCTTCTTGTTGTTCTTGATCTTCTTCTTTTATGTTTCCTAATACTCCTTCTACCTCTTCTAAGATCATACTTTTTAGTTGTGTTGTTCCTAAGGGTGTTGATTCTGTGTTAACTAATTGACAACCCTCATCTACTGCTCCATTACAATTATTATCTATATTATCACATATTTCTACTGAAGAGGAACCTAAACTTGCACTACATCCTACTATATCCCTGCCTTTACATTCAAACACTCCAGAATTTTGACATATCCCAAATCCAACACTACATACTCCTCCAAGTTTATACCCTTCGTCTACTGTTCCATCACAATTGTTATCTAAACCATCACATATCTCTTCAGAACTTTTTATTCCACCCTCACATAAAGTGCCCCATAACCCATTTTGACATGTTTGCTCACCTTTTTCACAAACCCCTTCATCAATTCCACAAGGCCTTTTACTTCCAGTATTACAAACACAACCCTCGTCTACTGTCCCATCACAATTGTTATCTAGATTATCTATACATACTTCTGTTTGACTATAAGTAGAGATAGTGTTGTAATCACATGACTGGTATCTTCCATCTACACATAAATGTTTACTTCCACTACAAACACCATCTTGATTTGAACAGCTTTTTGTTTGTCCTTCTTCACATTCTCTACAATCAGGATCATTAATATCAGTAAAACCATCACAATCATTATCAATATTATCAAAACACTGAGGATCGTTCAAATTTCCAGTGAATGATTCTCCTGATGGTTGTTTAAAAGTAGGAACACTAGGTGTGCCTTGAGATGCACTAGAGAAATAACATGTTTTAGCTCCAAAAGTATCACAAACAGTTTGTTTAGAACATGTAATCTTTGAACCCCCTGAACAACTCCACCCATTAATACTGCAACTTTTTGTTTGAGATGTAGTAAAATAACTTAATCCTTCAAAGTATCCAGCTTGTTTACAACTAATTTGGTGATAAGGTTCTTTTCCACCACTACAACATTCAATTCCATCTCTCTCCCCCCCTGAATCCAAATCACAAGAGTTACTACAACAAACGTCTCCACTAGAACAAGAACAAGATAAGAATACACTAGACCCCACTCTAGCTATGTTAACATCGCCAGGATAATTTAATCTTAATCTCTCTACATATGTTGGAGAAAATTCAATATATACTTCAGTAAAAGTTCGACTGCCAATTCTTGGGGTATTGCCTAAAAAAATTCCAGAATCAAATTCGGAGTTAACATTCTCAACTCGTAAAATCTGCCCCTTTTCTTCATCACTAACATAAATAGTTACTTTAGAGATTTTAGCATTAATAGGCTCTGAAATAAATCCAGTTACTATACCTCCTGAACCAAGATTTCTAAAAGAGATATCTCTTTCTTGAGATGAAACAAAATTTAATGATAATATAAATAGAACTAGAAGTATTAAGATAAAACCTCTTTTTTTCATAAAAATAATAAAGAATTTTTGTATTTAAAGTTTCTTAGTTAATTAATCTCTTTTTTAAGATAGTATACTAAAATATTCTTTATAAAAATATTGTCTTATAATTCTTTAGAAAAGTACATCCTTTGATTTCCCTCCAAAAGCTTCAGAGAATTTTTGGAATTCATTTTGATTTAATGCTCCTTCTAACTTACCTTCGTTATTTGCTCTATGCGTATAAAATGAAGCATGATTTGAATATGGGACTTGCCCTTTAACAAAAGATTTTGGAGGAAAAGATAAAGTTTCACGATCATCTGCTCTCTCATGCCTTTTACATCCTAACTCATCACACCACCAATGATATCCTACTTTATACGTACTCTCCCTCTTTATTCTAGCATAATAAACATGTTGATGTTTGCATTAGGATTACCTTCTTGAACTACTTCTACTTCTGACATTTTTATCACATCATTCCAGGTGGCATTCCACCCATTCCACTAGGAGGCATTCCTGCTCCACCTTTATCTCCAACACCTGCTATAATATCATCAATCCTTAAGATTAACTCAGCAACTTCAGAAGCTGATTTAACTGCTTGGGTTTTTATTTTTAGTGGTTCAATAACTCCAGAGTTCCATGCATCTCCAACTTTTCCAGAGAAAACATCTATTCCTGCCCATTTAACATTTTTATCATGTTGACTTTTTAATTCAGTTAACATATCAATTGGATCTAATCCAGCATTTTCTGCTAATGTTCTTGGAATTATTTCAATAGAATCAGCAAAAGCTAATACAGCTAATTGTTCTCTTCCAGATAAACTATTAGCATAATCTCTTAGTTGTTTAGCTGTTTCTACTTCAGGTGCTCCGGCTCCTGCAACAACTTTTCCATCTCTTAATGCAGCTGCAACATCCCCAATAGCATCTTTTATCGCTCTCTCGACTTCATCAACAACATGTTCAGTTCCACCTCTAACTAAAATTGTAACAGCTTTTGGATTTGAACATTCTTTAACAAAAGTCATTTCTTCATCTCCAACTTTTGTTTCTTCTACTACTCCAGAGCTTCCCAACTCTTCATTAGACAACTCTTTTAAGTTTGTTATTACTTTAGCTCCAGTTGCTCTAGCTAATTTATCCATATCAGATTTTTTAACTCTTCTACAAGCATAGATATTAGATTTAGCTAAATAATGTTGTGCAATATCATCAATACCTTTTTGACAAAATACAACATTAGCTCCCGAATTTATTATTTTATCTGTCATCTCTTTTAACATTCTTTCTTCTTGATCAATAAACTCTTGTAATTTTAAAGGATCATTTATCTCAATTTTAGCATCAGTTTCTGTTGATTTAATTTCTATTGTAGTATCTAACAACAAAATTTTAGCTTCTTTAACAATTCTTGGCATTCCTGAATGAACTCTTTCTTTATCCAATAAAATTCCTTTAATTAATTCAGAATCTTCAGTTCCATCTCCAACTTTTTTTTCTAATTTAACATTATCAATATCAATATGTAATGTATCATTCTCTTTATCTGCAACCATCTTAATTCCTTCTACAGTTAAATCTGCTAATTTTTCTTTAGAAGCTTCCGCACCTTTTCCTGTCATTGCGGTAATTGCAATACTTTTTAATATTTCATTATCTGATTCAGAAATATCTTCAGCTATAGAAGCAAGAATCTCTTGAGATTTATCAGCAGCTAATCTATAACCTTTAGCTATAACAGTTGGATGGATATCTTTTTCTAATAAATCTTCAGCACTCTTTAATAATTCTCCAGCCAATACAACAGCTGTAGTAGTTCCATCACCAACTTGATTTTCTTGGGTTTTTGCTACCTCTACTAACATTTTAGCAGCTGGATTTTCTATGTTCATCTCTTCTAAAATTGTTACACCATCATTAGTAACTGTTACATCACCTAAAGAATCTACTATCATTTTATCCATTCCTTTAGGTCCTAAAGTAGTCCTTACTGTTTCAGCTACTTGTTTAGCAGCTAAGATATTACTCCTTTGGGCATCTTTTCCCATTGTTCTTTGGTACCCTTCAGGAAGTATGAATATTGGTTGTGTTGTCATTTTTTTATCTCCTTATCTATTGTATAGAAGCCTCTTTTCCTAATTAAGATGACTTAAATTCTATATTTAAATCTTTCTATCCTTTACCATAATCCTATTTATATACTATACTTAGTTTTCTATAAAACGGGATGGTCCGTAAAGAAGATTTAGCAAACAAAACACCAGATGAGTTCTTTTCATCTTTTCCAGAGGGATATATCTCAAATAAAACAAAATACATTATTGTTACAGGATCAGTTATATCAGGTGTAGGAAAAGGAACATTTACTTCTTCTTTATGCAATTTATTAAAATGGAATGGACTTAAAGTTCATCCTATAAAATTTGATGGTTATCTAAATTATGATGCAGGGACATTAAATCCATTTAGACATGGTGAGGTATTTGTATTAGATGATGGAACTGAATGTGATTTAGATTTAGGGTCATATGAAAGAATGACAAATCAAAATCTAACAAAAGATAACTACTTAACCTCTGGTAAAATATTTAAAAATATAGTAGATAAAGAGAGAGCAGGATTATATCTAGGAAGAGATGTTCAATTTGTACCTCATGTAAGTGGAGAAATTAAACATTTTATAAGAAGATGTGCTCTTAATTACAACCCAGATATAGTTATTGTTGAAGTTGGAGGGACTGTAGGAGACTTAGAAAATTCTTATTTTTTAGAAGCTATGAGAGAACTAGCTTATGAAGAAAAAAAAGATAATGTTTGTTTTGTCAATGTAACTTACATATTAAAACCTGGAACTTTAGGAGAACATAAAAGTAAAGCAGCCCAGTTAGGAATAAGAACTTTGATGGAGCGAGGAATCCAACCAAATATTATTGTTTGTAGAAGTGAAGGGTTAATTAAAGATAGTATAAAAGAAAAAATAAGTATAAGTTCTAATGTCCCAATTGATAGAGTTATTAATCTACATGATGTTGACACAATCTATGATATCCCTCTATTTCTTAAAGAGAAAGAGATAGACAAAATGATTTTAGATACTCTAGGACTAAAAATTAAAGAAAACTATCTAATAGACCCAAATGAATGGAAAAGTTTAGTAACTAAAATAAATGATTCTAATAAAAATATTACAATTGCCATCACTGGAAAATATACTGGAGTTCATGATTCTTATTTAAGTATACTAAATGCAGTTGAACATTCTGCACCTTATCTAAATGCTAAAATAAATCTAAAATGGATAGAGACTACTAATCTAAATAAAGATAATGTCAAAGAAGAATTAAAAAATATTGATGGGGTTATAGTTCCAGGTGGATTTGGAGAGAGGGGTGTTGAGGGAAAAATTGAATATATTAGATATTGTAGAGAAAATAAAATTCCTTTCTTAGGATTATGTTATGGATTTCAAATGGCAGTTATTGAATTTGCAAGAAATGTTTGTGATTTAAAAAATGCAAATACTACAGAAATAAAACAAACAGAAGATCCAGTTGTTTATATTCTACCAGAACAAGAAGAAATAAAAGATTTAGGTGGAACAATGAGATTAGGTGGTTTTGATATGGATCTTAAAAAAAATACTCTAGCTTTTAGGTTATATAAAAATAACAAAGTTAGAGAAAGATTTAGACATAGATACAATGTTAATCCAAAGTACATAGAAACATTAGAAAAAAATGGAATGATATTTTCAGGAGTAGCTCCTGAAAAAAAGATAATGCAGATTCTAGAATTGAAAGACCATCCTTACTTTTTAGGAACTCAGTATCATGCTGAATTTACTTCTAAACCTTTAAACCCAAGTCCTATTTTTATAGGGTTTATAGAAGCTTGTTTGAATAAAAAATAGAAAATATTTATATAATATATTAATCCTTTAATGAGATGGAAGAAGAACATAGATTAGTTGCTCAAAGAAAACAAAAATTAAATGAATTAAGAAAAAATAATATTGAACCTTATCCTTACAAATTCGATAAAAAAGATAATTCTAGAGACATTTTTGATAAATTTAAGAAATTAAAGAGAGAAGAAAAAACAAAAGATAAAGTCAGTTTAGCTGGAAGAATTATGTCATTAAGAATTATGGGAAAAGTTTCTTTTGGACATTTACAAGATTTTAGTGGGAGAATACAATTTTATGTTAAAGAAGATGAAATAGGGAAACAAAATTATAAATTATTCAAAAAATTTGATATTGGAGACTTTGTAGGTATTAATGGAATAATATTTAAAACAAAGAAGGGGGAAACATCTATTTGGGTTAAAAAATTAGAGTTATTAACAAAATCTTTAAGGCCCCTTCCAGAAAAATGGCATGGGCTAAAAAATATAGAAACAAGGTATAGACAAAGATATTTAGATTTATTAATGAATCACGATGTCAAAGAAATATTCTTAAAAAGATCTCAAATAATAAATGCAATAAGAGAATTTCTAAACTCCAAAGGTTTTATGGAAGTAGAAACTCCTTTATTACAACCATTATATGGTGGAGCAAATGCCCGTCCTTTCAAAACAAAAATAAATGCATATAATATGGATATGTTTTTATCTATTTCTCCTGAGTTGTATCTTAAAAGATTAATCATTGGTGGATTTGAAAAAGTTTATACAATAAGCAAAAATTTTAGAAATGAAGGGGTAGATAAATCTCATAATCCTGAGTTTAGTATGTTAGAATTTTATTGGGCTTATGCAGACTATAATGATATAATGAAAATAACTGAAGATTTAGTTAATTTCGTGGCTAAAAAAGTTAACAAATCCACTAAAATAAGATATCAAAGTAAAGATATCGAACTAAAAAAACCTTGGAAAAAACTTTCTATGAAAAATGCAATTAAAAAATATCTAAAAATTAATATTGATAAATTTGATGATAAAAAAATTAAGAGTTATATGAAAGGAAATAATATAGAATATAAAGGTGATTTTAATAGAGGATTGGCAATTGAATTGATATTTGAATCTTTAGTTCAAGATAAATTAATTCAACCTGTATTTATTATAGACCATCCTAAAGAGTCTACTCCATTATGTAAACCTAAAAGAGGAGACCATCATTTAATTGAAAGATTAGAACCATATGTTTATGGATGGGAAATTGGTAATGGTTATTCTGAGTTAAATGATCCAGAATTACAAAGAACGTTATTAAAAAAACAATCAAACCAAAGATTAGTTGATGAAGAAAATCATCCAGTTGATGAAGATTTTATTAAAGCATTAGAATATGGAATGCCACCTACAGGAGGGATGGGTATTGGAGTTGATAGATTGGCTATGATTTTAACTGATAGTCCAACAATAAGAGATGTTATCTTCTTTCCTTTTATGAAACCAGAAAAATAATTATTCAACAACTAACCTTTTTTCTGTTCTTGAGATTATTCCTTTTACTCTACCTAACTCTTCTAAATTAACTATTATAGAATTCAATCCAACACTAACAAGAAAATCTATCATTTCTGGATCTGAACTAATCCTTCCAATTAGATTAGTTTCTATATTAAATTGTCTACATACACTAATTACTTTTTGTATAGTTCTTAATAAAGAAGGATGTTTCTCATTAAATAATTTAGCAGTTCTATCATTAAATTTATCTACTCCTAACATTAACTGTGTTAGATTATCAGTTCCAAATACAACAAATTTTATTCCTTCCTTACAAAAATTATCAATTATCTCACAATTAGAAGGAGTGTCCAACATTATTCCAATATCATTACTAATCCCAACTTCTTTCATTAAATCTTTTACTTGTCTTAATTCATTTATAGTTGTGATGAATGGTAAAACAATATTAATTTTTTCATAACCTAAATCATTTAATTTTTTGATAGCATTAAACTCTGCTCTTAGTATAACACTTTCATCTAAAGCTCTTCTAATTCCTCTCCAACCTATTAATGAATTTTTTTCATCTTCATTTATGATATCACTAGTTCTAATTAAGATGTTTTTGTTTCTAAAAGATCTCGTAACTTTTTCTATTTCAGTAATCAAAAAATTAATGTAATTATAATCATTTTCCTGTACTAGACTCATTGGATTAACTTGTCTTTTCTTGATTATATTCTCTAATTTTAGAAAAACACTATCTGCATCTATAGTAGCTTTATCTGAGTCATTAGTTTCTTCCAAATCTACTCCGATTTTTGTTATTGTCTCTAGATTAGGATTTTCTATCTCAGTTTTTTGTATTAATTCTTCTTGTATTGGTTTTAAATTTAATATGTATGCAGAGCCACTTTTGATAGCAAATTCTATTTGTTTTGGACCATAAGAATCTTTTATCTTAATAGAAAGGTCAACTAATTTATTTATCTCTAAATCATTTAATGTCTGTTCTCCTGATTTAAAACTTAAATTTCTTTTAGAATTTTTTTTAATATTTTCATCAAAATAAATCATAAATTCTTTAGATCCAATACTTGTTTCTTTAACTAAGAAATTATTTTTATCTACCACATGAATATCTGGTTGTACTAAGTTTGAGAGAATTGTTTCAGATATCCCATAATTTGATTTTATTGTTATATCGTTGTTAATTAAAATAATTCCAGATTTATCAGGTTGAATTTGTTTTTGAATTATGATTGCGACTAGTGAGTCATGTGGTATATTATTCTTTGCCCTATAATGGACCAATTCTTTATTATAATGTGATGACCAACATCGTTTTATAGCTTCTAAAAGATTAGTGTTTCCTTTAATATCCAAAAATGTCTCTGGATCTAATCCATTTATTGTAGAAGGTCTAAGAACAACAAAAGGGAGCTCTCTTCCAGATTTGATCATACTTAATGCAGCCGTATAACTAAAAGTTTCAGGGTCAACATTTAGATTACTATACTCCTCTAAAATTTCTTTATTAATATAATCAGGAAAAGGTGCTCTTATGATTAAATCTTGTATTTTTTCAATTACTTGTGTTAATTTTTCATTATTTTCAAAATTTAGATTATTCATTAAATCTAAAATAGTAGTTCTTATTCCAGAAAAATCTAAAAAATCTTTAAAGGATTCAGTTGTTAAAACAAATCCTGGTGGAGTGGGTAATCCTTTATCATATAATTCACTTAAATCAATAGATTTTTTACCTACTAAATCAATATTATCTTTTTTGATTTTATTAAACCATATAATCTTCATAAAGATAATTTCGAGTAATGAAATATAAAGATTATTGTAAAACAGTTGTTTATAGAATTTAAGTTATAGAACATTTACAAGGAAGTCTATGGATCCCATATTTTAAAGCATCTCTAGCAATATCCATATCTTTCTCATCTACATAAACACTAATTATTGGTTGATTAATCTTTACTTGAGCTGCTACACCCATAGCTTTACCAAAAGCTTTTTTCATACCAGAGCTCATTCTATCTGCTCCAGCTCCAGTCAATGCTTTATTTTCTCTTAAAACATGATGTGGATAAACTCTTAATTTGAAATGATAATTATTTCCTAATGCTTTTACTAATCTTCTATTTACCCCTACTCTTGTAGACTCTAATGCATTATGACGAATTTGAATTCTTTCTTTAGAACATAAATCAACTTGTTTTTTAAATTTCTTTTTTGTGTTTCCTAGATCATACTTAACTATTTTACTAGGTGGAACTGATTTTATGAAAGCTTTTCTTCTAAATTTAGATTTTCTTGTATATGCTCTTGTTAATTTAGAATAACATCTACCTTTTCTCAATCCTGCCATTATCTATCTCCACTTCTGTTCCAATACTTTGTCCTGGAAGACCTTTTTCAAATATGGCTCTTACAGCACCACTATTTCCATGTTCTTTAACAATTTGTCCTTTAATTTCTTTAGATTTAGGACTTTTCCATACAACATTTTTATTTACTAATTTATTAGCTTTTTCTTTATTATCTATAGAACTAACTTTTATGATCATATGATTATTATATTGAGTATGTTTTCCCCCTCTAAAATTTGCTATAATACCTTTCATTTTAATTTATTGAGAATCTCTATTTAAAAAAGTTTCTAATAGCTTACTAAAACTTCTACATCCCTCCCATATAACTTTCTCAAATCTTCAAATATTTTTTCTTTAATAAAAACATTTTCAGGAATCTTAACTTTCTTTAATTGTTCTTCTAACTCTTCTAAAGAACTTTTTTCAATATCTATTAAGCTACCATTTTTAATTTTAGCTTTAGAAACTTCTTCTCTTTTCTCTAGATCATTTGTTATAAATGCTTTATCATCTAATAATAAAACTTCTCCATACTTCTCTCCATATTTGAATCTAATCTTAGCTCTTTCTAATTCAACTCCTCTTTTTCTTTGTATAAATTCAACCATAGTTTTTATGAATAGTATAGCTTCTTTGTTTACTTTTTCAATTTCTTGCTTACTCAATTTTTTAGAAGTGTAATCTTTTTTAGACTTTACAATTAATTTTAAAATTCTTAAGAATTTTTCTGGGATCAATCCTTTATCAACTAAATTTTCTTTAAATGAAGATTCTAATTTTTTAATACTAATCTCTCTTACTCCATTAATAAACAAAGCATCTCTTGATATAGCAATACAAGAATCATAATTATGCAATACTGATTCTCCTTGAGATTTTTTCTCTATTTGTGTAAATAATTTTCTGATTCTTTTCATATAATCTTCTAAATCTTTTAACAAAGAATCAACTTCCTTTCCAGAAATTTCTCTAACCCTACCATGTTCAACATCTTTGTAATATTTGAATAATTTAGCTAATATGTCTACATATTTTTTTTCTAGTAATTTTTCTTTTTTAACAAATATTTCTTCCATAACTTTAACAGTCTCTCTTGGAGTTGTTGGAGGCAATCCATACAACATTATAGCGGCTTGTGCTGGGTTTAATGCAGCATAATATAAATCTTCTCCTACCATCCCAAGTAACTTTGATTTTGTTCTTTCTAACAATCTCTCTCCAAGATCCATGTTCATATCAATCGCTTCTGGACTAGGTTTTAATTTACCCATATGTAATAATAATTTCCATGGCATAAACACTCCTTTATCAAATAAAGGAACTCCATCTCTTAAGAATGTATAAATAACAGGTTGAGCTTCTTTAACAGAATCCCAAAAATCTGTTAAAATATGTGTTTGAACATGAAAATTTGCTTTTACTCCTGAAGCTTTTGAAGCACTAAAACCCATATCTTGAATTATTGCTCTTAATCTTTCTTTTAATTCAACTCTAGGCATTTTTTTTACATCAGTGTCATCTATAACAATAGAAACATCTATATCTCCTGGATTTGCATCCCCTCTAAATAAACTACCAATAGCAATGTAACTTAGAACATATTTCTCAAATTTCTTTATAGTCATCTCTTTATGAATCTCTGCTGTTTTTAATGCCCCTAACATTCCTTTATCATAGAGTATAGTTCCCATTCCAATTAATCCTAGAATTTCATACTTTCCATCAAAACACATCTCTTTTAATTCTGATATAATTAGAGTATTTGGTTTGATATTCTCATCAATATTTTTAGCAGAATCTTCTATTATATTAGTTAATTTATCTTTTAGTTCTAATTTAGACATCTTTTTAGAATCAGAATCATCAATTAAAACTAAAACATTAATCCAATCTTTTCTTTCTTCTCTTTCTTTTTGGGTTAATTCTTGTTCTTCTTCTGGTGTTAATTTTTCTGGAGGTAATAATTCTATACCAACTACATATTCTTCAAATTTCTTTAGAACTTCTTTCTTAAATTTCTCTACTTTTGCTTTAATTTGAGATAATTTTTTTTGAATATCTTTAGGAATCTCCAATCCTTCAGGAAGTTCTGGAATTTTATCTACCATGATTAATTTTTGATTATGAGGTTTTTAAAAGTTTTGATTATCTAACTAATTTTTACTTTATTCTTTGAATATTTTATTAAATCTTTCATATAATAAATCATCTATCTCACTGGCAGTGTATTGTACACGAAAATTATATTGTGAAAGAGCTTCTTCTATAATTTCTTTTTCTCTTAATAGTACCTTTGTTTTTCCAAAAATCATATGTTCAATGTTTTTAGCAGTTCTTAACATTTCTACATCTCTAATGTCTGCTTCTGTAAGGTTCGCTTTCATCATATTTGCTTCACCAAGATGTGCACCCATAAGGCAAGCGCCCCTCATAGATGCTACACTAAGATCTGCTCTTTGAAAATTCGTCTTTATAAGACATGTTTTAGAAAGACGAGAATATTTAAGGTTTGCTTGTATAAGGTTCACATTAGATAAATCCGAAAAGCTTATGAATGCTCTTTCAAAATTTGCTCCATAGAAGTTAGCCCCACTAAGTTGCGAACAACGA
The DNA here is from genome assembly GCA_030745695.1 of Candidatus Nanoarchaeia archaeon. Lineage (GTDB taxonomy): Archaea > Nanobdellota > Nanobdellia > SCGC-AAA011-G17 > JACPNG01 > JACPNE01. Next base: position 43,009 of record JASLOB010000001.1, read on the forward strand.
AGATCTACTTTATGACCTTTAACATATGGTAGGTATAAACCTAAAGCTTTTAAATGCCCCAAGTCAGAACCATCAAATATAATAGGGCTATTTTCTAGATCTTGTTCTCTTAAATATCTTTGTATTTCTCTATAATCTTCATGACCACTTAAATCTAATCCAACTAATTTTATTTCTGAAAAATCTCTTTCTCCAGATAAAACTTTCTTTATAAATTCTTCTTCTTTCATACTGTTTGGATGAGATATCATATTTGTCCTCACTATACTCAATAATTTATATATTTCAATTTATAAACCTTTCTACTATGTTACTACTATTAAATAATTAAGACAGTAAGTTTTATAAAGGAATAAATATAGTGAATAAGGGTATTATTTAAGATGAAAGAATTTCAAAAAATAAAAGATTTTGAGGATATTTTAGGACAAGAAGAATCAAAAAAGCAATTAAAATCTGCTTTAATGATTAGAAGAAATATTATTTTAGTCGGTCCACCTGGAGTTGGAAAAACAACTTTAGCAAAAAATGTATCTAAAATAAATAAAAAAGGTAAGTTCATTAGAGTGCAAGGATCTCCTGATTTGAATGTAGAAGATTTAATTGGAGATATTGATCCAATAAAAGCATTAAAACATGGTCCAACCTCTCTAGAAGCTTTCACACCAGGAAAAATTTTCAAAGCAGATAAAGGAGTTTTGTTCTTTGATGAAATTAATAGATGTCCTGAAAAATTACAAAATTCATTATTACAAGCTTTAGAAGAAAAAAAAGTTACAATAGGAAATTATGATATTGATTTTGATGCAGATTTTATTTTTATTGGAAGTATGAATCCAGAAGATTTTGCTGGAACTGAAAAGTTAAGTGAAGTTTTATTAGACAGATTTGATATGATCTATATGTCCTATCCTGAAACTTTAGATTTAGAAAAACAAATTATAAATTTAAAAGGTAATAAATTAGAAGTAGAATTTCCAGATGATCTATTAACTCAAGCTGTATTATTTGTTAGATTACTAAGAGAAAATAAAGATCTAGAAAGAGTTCCTTCTGTTAGAGCTTCTTTAGGATTGTATGAAAGAGCACAAAGTAATGCTATATTAAACAATAAAAAGAAAGTAGATATAGAAGATGTAAAAGAAGCAATTATTTCTGTGATAGCTCATAGAATTAAATTAAAACCAAGTGTAAAATACTTAACAAATTCAAATAAATTCATTGAAAAAGAATTAAGTGATTTCTTAGATAAAAAACAAGATCCAAGACAAACAGACAAAAGTGGTGATTTACCGTAGCAGTATAAAAGGAAGTATAGAAGAGAAAGAAGGAAAATTAAAAAAACAAAATAAAGAAGATAAACTTTTGAGTTCTATTTTAGAAGGTAAAAAATCAGAAGAAGGAAAATTATTAAGAAATGCATTAAATAATAATTTATTTTCTTTTAATCCTGATATGATGTTTCAACAAATTGTAAAAAATTATTCTTTAGCTAAAGAGATATATGGAGAGTCTTTCATAAGACAAATTGCAAATGAAAATGATGTAGGATTTCCAGAAGTTCAAAGGAAGATTAAACAAAAAATATTAAATAAATTTGAAGAAATGCAAGATAATCAGATTATAAATAAAGATTTAGAGATAACAGAAGAAGGATTAAAATTTGCTGCATTATCATTATATATTGAAGAGATTGATAATCTAGTTTCTAAAGGTTTAATTGGAGAGAAGTTCAATAAAGAAAAATCTCATTATGGATCTAAAGAAGATGTTAAAGAATTTAAAAAAGGAGATAGGTATAGAGATATTGCATTAAGAAAATCTATTAAAGTAGCAATAAAAAGATCTCATAAAAATATAGAAAAAAGAGATTTAAGAAGTTTTGAAAAAGAGTCTAAAGGGAAAATAAATATTGTTTATGGGTTAGATGCTTCTGGTAGTATGAAAGGTAATAAAATTGATATGTGTAAAAAAGCAGGGGTTGCTCTAGCATTTAAAGCAATAGAAGAAAAAGATGAAGTTGGTTTGTTAGTTTTTGGATCTAAAGTTGAAGATATTGTACATCCAACACATGATTTTATGATGTTATTAAATAAAATAGCAAGAATTAGAGCTAAACAAGAAACAAATATAGCTTCTACAATAATGAAAGCTATTGAGATGTTTCCTAATGATGATTCTACTAAACATTTAATTTTGATAACAGATGCAATGCCAACTAAAGGAAAATATCCAGAAAAAGAAACATTAAATGCTGTTGAGAATGCATGTAGTTGTGGGATAACTATTTCTATGATTGGAATAAATTTAGATAAAAAAGGAAAAATATTAGCTGAAAAGATTTCTCAGGTAGGTAATGGAAAGTTACAAATAGTAAAAAATTTAGAAGATTTAGATATGGTTGTGTTAGAGGATTATTATAGTTTATAAAAACAAAATTTATATATTATAATCCAAAACTTTTTAAATTAAGTTAAAAGATTTTCTTTTAAATGGGCTTGTGGTCTAGTGGCTATGACATCTCCCTTACAAGGAGAAGGTCGCAGGTTCGAGTCCTGCCAGGCCCATCAACAATCTTAAAGAAAGATATATAAATCTAATTTTTCTACAATATTTATGGAGATAACAAGAAAATTCAAAGATTTAACAAAGAATGATGTAAAATTGCTATAAAATATAAGAGATAACTAAATTGATAATTATCTAGAAGCATCTGCTTGTCTTTCTAATTCTAATTTTCTTGCAATAGAATTACTTTTGTTATCAGAATTAAATGCTTTAATAATCTCATCAGCTAAACATTCCCACATCTTTCTTTTACTCTTAAATGTTTGAGAATAAGATCCTTGGACCATATTTCTTAAAGCTAGATCAACTCTTCTTTGGGGAGCACACTCAACGGCTTGTGAATATCTTGCCCCACCATACTCTATTGTTGTTATCTCTTCTCTTGGAGCAGCGTTTTCTACAGCTCTAACAAAAACTTCAACAGGATTTTTCTTTAATCTTTCTTCTATCAACTGAAATGTTTTTATAACAATATTATAGTTTGTTATTGATTTTCCAGTATTGTGTCCAGAACTTATTCTATGTTTTTTTCCTCTATGTCCTGGGATCATTAATTTATTAATCAATCTTTCTACAATATTATTTTTAGACTTCCAAAATTGGGTTCCAACATTTCTACCACCGGTTCTAGGGATGATTATTGGATTTAAGTTTATATAATTCTTTAATCCATGATCAATAACTTCAAAATTTGTTTCCCATTTATTGAATAATTTCATGTTATCTTCAATATTCTCCCATATCAGATTTAGATCTCAATCTCTCTCCAATGTAAACAATTTCTTTTCCTATCCTTCTTAAAAATCTTATATAATCTCTATTAGCCATTGTTAACCCTGCACCAGCAACTAAAATTGTTCCAAATGTAGGATGTTCTACTATAGAAACTAACCCACCCATCATAACCATGGTCTTTGCTACATTTTGTGATGTTCCAGCAATTCCCCTACTTTGTAGATCTGATAATCTAAAATCTAAACTCATCTTCTACCTTTCTCTATCTTCCCTCTCAATAAAGCGTTTAAACTTTGATCATTAACTTTTATTACTTGCCATCTAATTCCAGGGATGTCACCTTTAGCTCTTCCCATTTTTCCACCAATAGCTTCAATTAATACTTCATCATGTTCATTAATCAATTTTATAGCATTATATCCTGGAACAAAAGCTGTTACATGCTTACCATTTTTTATTAATTGAGCTTTAACACATTTTCTCATTGCAGAATTTGGTTGCTTTGCTTCTCTTTGTACTTTTTCTAAAACAATAGCTTTTGCTTGTGGAGAAGCTCCTAAAGGAGATGATTTTATTCTTAATTTTAACATTCTATTCTTAAATTTTCTATTATTCCATCTATCTTTTTTTCTCCCTTGTTTTAATTTTTTTCCTGATCCTAAACCTTTTCCTTGACTTCCCATTTTACTTAACTTTAATCTCAAAATTGAAATATTTGTTTACTATTTCTTGTAATTCTTGTAATTTTTTTCTTTCTCTTCCAAGTATAATCCCTTTATCACTTGATTTACTTAACTCAATAGAAATTAAATTATTCTCTTTATAAATCTTACCTTCTATAGGATATATTAAGTTTTTAATAAAGATTTCAACGTTATTATTGAATTCAATAATCCTAATTTTCTTTTTTATTAACTTTGAAACCATAAACACATTTTTTCCTTTTTTACCTACAGCCTTTCCAATATCTCCTTCTTCAACAATAAATAGCATATTAGGATTAACAAAACAATCCTTTACTCTTGCTTTAGTTAAAGTCTCAAATAAGTTTATGTAGTCAATTGTTTGTTTTGTAAATTGTCTCATTTTAGAATTAATAACTCAATACAGAGATGTTAAATGGTTTTTTGCATCTAATGTTTAATTCTTCGTTACTTATGTCTAATTCAATTATCTCTGCTTTATTTTTATTTTTTAGAATCTCTTCTTTAATACTATCTGAACAATTATTCGCTAAAAATACTTTACTAACTTCTCCTTTTTTTAATTTCTTTATAGTTCTATCTTTTCCTAAAACTAATGTTTTTTCATCTAATGCTTTAGTTAACTCATCCATTTTTCATTCCATCAAGTTTTTTTATTCTAGCAATTAATCCTGGAAGTCCTGTTCCAAGAGGAACTGGTTGATTAACAATAACATTTTCTATAACAGAAGTTAATTCATCTTCCTCTCCAACTAAACTAGCATCTATCAAGTGTCTAATAGGAGTCTCAAATGATGCTCTTGCTAAAACAGATTCTTTTTCTGATGTAATTCCTGATCTTGTTATTCCTTTAATAGTTCCAGAAGCAGTCATTAAATCTGCTATAAATAATATATGTCTAATATCTACATCTAATCCTTGTTCTTGTATAACTTTTAATGATTCATTTACTATTGCTTGTCTTGCCGCTTCTACCCCTAAATTCTTTAAGACTTCAAAAATATCATTACTTACAGATCTAGATTTATCTACTTCTTTTAATTTGAAAACTTCTTTTAAATTAGATCCAGAGGTTAGTATAACAAATTCATTATTTTGTTTTATCGGAAGAACTTGAGTAACTCCAGGAATACCTTTTATGAAAGTATCTTTAGCTTTTTCTTTTAATTTGTATAAATCTTTTAATTCAATTTCTTTTCCAGGTTTTAAGACTATAGTTCCATCTTTATTTTGTTTAACTGATACTTCTTTAATTGATTCAGATAAAGTTTTTAATAATATTTGATCTGTTATTCTTAAATCCCTCATATTTTTTTTGTTAGGAGTTGCTTCAATTTGTAATTTAGCTATGTTAATGGAAAATTCTTGAGCTAGTTCTCTAAACTTAGTTTCTTTTATTAAAGCAGCTACTTTTCTTGCAGCATTAATATCTTTATTATATTGTTTGTCTAAATAAATTTCCATAGAAGGAGTGCTAGCTTCTTTTCTAGCATCAAATATCTCAATTAATCTTGGCAATCCTAAAGTAACGTTTAATTCTACAACACCAGCAAAGTGGAATATATTTAAAGTCATTTGGGTTCCTGGTTCTCCAAAAGATTCTGCAGTTATTACTCCAATAGATTCTCCAGGATCAATTCTAGATGATTTATATGATTCTAATAATTTATCAAAGAATTCTTTTTCTTGTTTTTTTGTTAGTTTATGATTCTTTAATTCTTTTTGTGCATCTTCAAATATACTTAATGGAAGTTGAGATTTATATTCTTCAATCATTTTCCAGTAACCTCTCTTATTAAATTTCTAATATTAATTGTTCCTTTTTCAGATTTAGCCACATCTATTCCATCTTCTCCATATTTAAATTGAATAACAGTTTTGTTTGCATCTCTAACAGTATAATCATATTCAATCTTTAAATCTTGTAGTGCATTAGACAATCTTCTGTATAAATAACCAGATTTTGGTGTTCTTAAAGCAGTATCCATCAATGAATCTCTTCCTGTCATTGCTCCAAAAAAGAATTCCATTGGATCTAATCCTTCCCTAAATGGAGTTTCGATAAAACCTTTAGATTTTGGTGACAACTCTCCTTGTTTAAACAATGCTAATGTTCTTTTATCATATCCTTTCTCTATTCTTTTACCTCTTAATGCTTGTTGTCCTACTAAAGCACTCATCATACCTAAATTCAATATATTACCTTTAGCTCCAGCATTTGCCATTATAATTGTAGGGTTGTTTGGATTCGCATTATCTGCAATTAATTCTCCAACTCTATTTCTAACTCTATTTAATAATTGTAAAATCATTAACTCAAGTGTTTCTTCTATTGTTTTAGAAGGCATAGTCTCTAATTCATTATCATGATATTTAGAAATTAAATTTTTTACTTCTCTATTTGTATCATTCATAACTTGCCTAATCTTTTCAACTATAATCTCTTCTAAATCTATATCTTTGATTCCTATACTAAATCCATATAATTCTAAAGCTTTAATTCCAAGTTTGAAGATCATACTTAAGATACTTAATGTCTTTTCATCTCCGTAATCTTTATGTAATTTTCTTATTAATGTTCCACCTTCTTCTCCAATAATATTACTATCTAAATTTCCTTTAATTAATTCTCCATCTTTTATTACAACTTCTTCATCTGCTCTATTTTTTGAAACAAAATTAAGAGTTTTTGGAAGTAACACTGAAAAAATTTCTTTTCCAGTTACTTGAGCTTTAAGTTTCTTAAATTTACTACTATCTTCCATACCTATACTCATCAAAAGATGGATAGCTTCATCTTTTTCTAATACTATCTGTTTAGATAACAAATAATTACCAGAAACAGAATCTTCTACACATCCAATGACATTTAATCCATGTTTTGGACTTATAAGTTGGGTTTGAACTTGCATTAAAGTTTCAGCTTCTGCTCTTGCTTCTTCAGTTTGAGGTATGTGAAGATTCATTTCATCTCCATCAAAATCCGCATTATAAGGATGACAAACAGCTGGATTTAATCTAAAACTTCTTCCAGCAATAACTCTTATTTTATGACACATGATACTCATCTTGTGTAGACTTGGTTGTCTATTGAATATAGCTACATCACCATCCATAAGATGTCTCTCAATAATAAATCCAGGTTGCAATTCTTCTAATAATTGTTCTTTAGTTTCATCTGTTATCTTTTTCTTTTTTCCATCAGGTCTAACAACATAATTACTTCCAGGATAAGTTTTTGGACCTCTTTCTATGAATTTTTTTAATCTTTCCATATTCCATTGATTTATTCTTTCAGGGACTGTTAAATCCATGGCTACTTGTTTTGGAATTCCAACTTCATTAAACTCAATTTCTGGGTCTGGGCTTACTACAGTTCTAGCTGCAAAATTAACTCTTTTACCAGCTAAATTATATCTAAATCTTCCTTCTTTACTCTTGATTCTCTCTGTTAAAGTTTTTAATGGCTGTCCACTTCTATGTCTAGCTGGTGGAACATCTGAAATTGTGTTATCATAATAAGTTGTGATGTGATATTGTAATAAGTCCCATAAATCTTCTACAATGACTTCTGGAGCTCCCGCATTTATATTTTCAAATAATCTTTGATTAATTCTTACTATATCTCCTAATTTATGAGTTAAATCATCTTCAGATCTTTCTCCAGATTCTAATGTTATAGAAGGCCTCATAGTTACTGGAGGAATAAACAATAATGTAAGAATAGTTGAAGAAGGGTTGGAATGTTCATTATTAAATCCTAACAACTCTATATCTACACCTTGTATTTTTTCCAATCTTGCTTTTATTTCTATAGGTGTGATTCTTTTATCATTTTCAGTGAAGATAGTTGGTTTTTCTATTTTGATAGTGTATTGTTTTTCTTTACAATGGGGACATTTTCTTATATTTTTTAGTGAATCTCTAATTAATTTAGTTCTTTTTCTTCTTGAAAGAATATCTTTTTTATCTAAGCTATCTAAATATTCTTTATGTGAATTAATTTTAACATCATCTAATAAAATTCTTCCACAATCTTTACATGTAGATCTTAATAAATCTAGAATAACTCTTATGTATTTTACATGGATTATTGGTCTAGCTAATTCAATATAACCAAAATGGCCAGAACAATCTTTTAATTTTTCTCCACAAGTTCTACATGTTAACCCAGGATCAATAACACCCATTCTTGTATCCATCAATCCACCATCTACTGGATAACCTTCTTTATCATACAGTTCAGGAGTGACTACTTTAACATGTGATAATCTTTTAACATCATCTGAACTTAATAATCCAAATGTTATTGTATCTATTTTTTTTGATATTTCTGCCATTTTAATATTTAGATTTTAATTTTATTTTTGGATATATTCCTAAAGAAGTTAATTCATCTAATAATAATTTAAATGCATAACTTACTTCAACATCATTAACCTCTCCACTTGATACTTTGTTGGATCTCCTTCTTCCTTGCTTATCCATGATACTCATATCTCCAGTTTCTTCATCTATATGAATAACACTTTTATCAGAATCAAATCTTTCTTTTAATAATAAAGAAGCTCCATGTGCAACTAAACAATCTTTCTCCATCTCTCCTAATCTTAAACCTCCACCTCTTGCTCTTCCTTCTATAGGTTGTCTTGTTAATAATTGAATTCTACCAGAAGCTCTTGAGTGTAATTTATTAGCTACCATATGTTTTAATTTTAGATAATACATATTTCCTACAAATATTCTAGTTTGCATTTGCTCTCCAGTTAATGGATTGTACATAACTTCAGTTCCATCTTCTCTAAATCCTAATTCTAATAACTCTTTTCTTAAATTTTCTTGAGGCTCTGCACTAAAACTTGTAGCATCTATATGTCTTCCAGATAATGAAGCTACTTTTCCTGCTAAAACTTCAATTAAATGACTTATAGTCATTCTACTAGGAAGACTATGTGGACTAAATATTAAATCTGGTTTTATACCTGATGCTGTAAATGGTACATCTTCTTCTGGAATTATTGATCCAATGATTCCTTTTTGTCCATGACGAGAAGCAAATTTATCTCCTACTTCAGGAATTCTTTGGTCTCTTAATCTTACTCTTACTAATTTATTACCTTCTTCATTTTCTGTTATAGTAACCATATCTACTACCCCTCTTTCACCATGTCTTATTGAAGAAGAACTTTCCCTTCTAGTACTAGCTGCAATACTAAACTCTTCCATCTCTCCTAAAAATCTTGGTGGACTTGTTTTTCCTATAACTACATCATCTTCTTTTAGACTTGCTTCAGGATAAACAATGCCATCCTCTTCTAAATATTTGTAATCTTCCTCACTCTTATAACCTTTAACTTCTTTATCTGGAACTGAGATCTCATCAACTAAACCTCCAGAGTATCTTAATTCTTCAACAGAATATGGTCTGAAGAAAGATGATCTTGCTAACCCTCTTTCTATAGACCCTCTATTTACAATAATACTATCAGACATATTATATCCTTTATAACTCATTATTGCTATTGTCACGTTTTGTCCAGCAGGATGTGTGTCATTTTTTGCTATGTCATGCATAAAAGATCTAACTAATGGAGCTTGAGGATAATGTAATAAATTAACATCTGTATCCATTCTCATTAAATAATTAGAAGCATATAATCCAAGTCCTTGCTTTTGAGTTTTAGATCCTCTATTTAATCTAGAACTTTGACCAAAATTAGAATAAGGAACTAATGAAGTTGTTAATCCTAAAATAGAAATTGGACTAATCTCTATATGTGTATGTTCATTTACTAGATCTTCTTCATTTAAAGCAATATATGTATTTTCTTCCTCAGCAGCATCTAAATATTCTATAATTCCTTGTTGTACTAGATCACTCCAAGATATCTCATTATTTTCTAATTGAGCTAAATGAAAGTCAGTTAGCTTACTTTTACCATCTTCAACAACAATTAAAGGTCTTCTTGATCTCCCATTAGAATAATCAATGTAGACTTCATCTACTTTTTCACTATAAAAAACATTAACTAGATTAGAAACTCTAGCTCTTCTTCTTTCTTCTTTAATTTTTTTAATAAAATTTTGAGGATTATCAACATTTCCAATAAATTTTTCATTCATATAAACATCTGTCATCTTATTTTACAGGATTTAATCCAGCCCCCTCTAATATTCTTCTTAATTTATCTTCTTGTACCTCTCCTTGTGTAATGCTACATAATAATGCCATATTTTTTCTTAATCCAATTGAAGTTCCTTCTGGAGTTTCTATAGCACATAATCTTCCCCAATGTGTTGGATGTAAAGCTCTAGCTTCAAAATTCTCTTGTGTAGAACTTAATAATGAAACAACTCTTTGTAAATGAGATAAGGATGCCAAATAGTTTATTCTATCAATATTTTGACTTACTCCTTTTCTACCTCCAACCCAAGTTCCAGTAGCCATAGCACTTTGGATTCTAGAAGTTAATAATTTTTCTCTAATAACAATTTTTAGTGAAGTATATTTTCCTCTTTTTACTAATCTTTGAAAATTATATAAAATATCATTAATTAAAATTCTTAGATTAACTCTAAACAAATCAGAAATTAAATCTCCACTTAATTTTAATTTTTTATTCATATAATGATCTTTATCATTTGGTTCAACTCCCTCTCTTGAAACCATTAAAAATCTCTTGATTAATTTACATAAAGTATAAGCTTTAAGGATTCTATCTTTAGGAGAAGTTCCTAAATGAGGTAATAAATATTTATCTAAATTCTCTCTTGTTTTCTCTAATTTAATGTCTAAAGGTTGTGCTATCCCTATTTTTTTAGCAATAAATTCTAAAGCCTCTTCTTCTGTTCTTAATTCATTAGATTCATATAAATTAATGAATAAATCATCATATTCTTTTTCTTCTGAAATAAATCTTGCAATTTCTTGGTCTCTTATTAATCCTAAAGCTTTTATCACAGCAATAATTGGAATTCTTTTAAATCTTGTAAAAGATAAGTACATTAATCCATCTTTCATTTGTTCTACTATATGGGGAATTCTATAAGGCCCTCTCTCAGAAAATAATTTAGCAGAATATTTACTTGGACCTACTTTATTTTTTTGTATCATAACTTTATTAGATGCTAAATCCTCTACTGTTATCAAAACTCTTTCATTTCCATTTAAGACAAAATAACCACCAATATCATCTGGATCTTCGAAATTTTTAATTAAATCTTCCCTCTTCATATTGTTTAAATGACAATATTTAGATTTGACCATTATTGGAAGTCTTCCAATCTCAACAGTAAAATTTTCTCTTTGTATCCCTTCTATAATTGCCCCAACATCTAAGAATATTGAAGCAGAATAAGATAGTTGTCTAAGTCTAGACTCCATAGGATAAACATTTCTTTTAGATCCATCTGCCTCAATAATTTGTGGCTTTGTTATCCATATTTTGTTAAATTTAATTTTAAAATCTTTTACTTCTTCAGGTGTTATTGTTGGGATAATTTCACCCATCTCATTAACAATTTCTTGCATTTTATGATCTACAAAATTATTAAATGATTTTATATTTTCCTCTACAAAACTTCTCTCTTCAAAATATTTTTTGATTAGAATATCTTTTTTAAGCATCTACTACCACCCTATAAAATATTGCTTCTTTAGCAGATTTACTTTTTCTAACTATTTTTAATACAGCTCCTTTTTCAGCATTTAATGCTTTAACAACAGGATCATTAGCAAAAATTCTAGGTAACTGTCTTATTGAAATATTAAATTGTTTCAATAAATCAGCTATCTCTTTTTTATTTAACACACTATGTTTTGGTACAAAGTTATGTTCTAATATGTTGAATTCTTCCATTTTTTTAATAAATTGGGCCGGACGGGACATCCAACAGACTATTTTCATAGCCTAAATTTGAACCCGCGACCACTTGCTTTCTTCTGGATTAAAAGGTTCACCAATTCTTGATTTCAAGTGCTCTAATCCAGGCTGAGCTACCGGCCCAAACGCCCTGACCGGGATTCGAACCCGGGTTGTAGCCTCGACAGGGCATCACGGTATATGATTAAATATACTTACGTGCTAGGCCACTACACTATCAGGGCCTCATTTTTTATGGATAATTGTGAATATAGTTTAGTAATGATAGTATAAAAAGTAAGAAAAATATCTCTGAAATCAAAGTTAGTCATTTTTTGATTAGGGTGTCTATTTTTTTTATGAATCAAATCAGTCAATCTAAGTCTATTTTGTATCAATAAAAATATCTCAATAGTTATCAAACTTAGAATGATTATCAAACATTAAGCTTCTTAGAAAATATCGGTTTATAAAGCTTGTGGTTATTTTGATTAATCTAAAAAAAATAAAAATGAAGTTATTCTAGAAAAAAATAAGAGAATAAAGAATAAAATTAATATCCTTTCTTCTTTTTATAACATTCCTTACAAAAAACAGGCTTTCCTTCTGTAGGCTTGAATGGAACTTCACATTCTTGATTACATTCAGAACAAGTTGCTTTATGCATCTCTCTTGGGCCAAAATTATTGAATCCTTGCATTTTATCCTCCACATATATACGATAAAAATAAAGAAAACTTTTACTCCTTATCTATTATCTTAACTAAAAAAGATTTGAGGTTTTATAAATCTATTCATTTTAAATAGTTAAGATAAAAAGGTTTAAATAGGATAATTTGAGCATTCACTATACAAATATATAATAAAAATCTTCTAGAAAATGACTAAAAGAGATTATTACGAAATACTTGGAATAAACAAAAATGCATCTAAGGATGAGATTAAAAAAACATATAAAAAATTAGCTTTAAAATATCATCCTGATAGAAATAAAGAGAAAGGTGCAGAAGAAAAGTTTAAAGAGATTAGTGAAGCTTATGCTGTTTTAAGTGATGATACAAAAAAACAACAGTATGATACTTATGGACATGCAGGATTTGATCAAAGGTATTCTCAAGAAGATATTTTTAGAGGTGCTGATTTTGGTAGTGTATTTGAAGACTTGTTTGGAGAGAGTTCTAATATTTTTGATATGTTTTTTGGTGGAAATTTTAATAGAGGAAGAAGACAAAGAAGAGGAAATGATCTACAATATAATTTAACCATTGATTTTGAAGAAGCTGCTTTTGGAATAGATAAAGAAGTAACAATAAACAAAGATATTGAATGTAGTAAATGTCAAGGATCTGGAGCAGAACATGGTGAATTAGAACAATGTAGTACTTGTCAAGGTTCTGGAATGCAAAAAAGAACCCAAAGAACTCCATTTGGGATGTTTCAGACTACCACAACATGTGGAAATTGTAATGGTGAAGGGGAAGTATCTAAAAAAGTATGTTTAAATTGCAATGGGAATGGTGTTGAAAAAAAATCTAAAAAAATTAAAATAAAAATTCCTAAAGGTATAGATAATGGGCAATTTTTAAGAATAAGAGGAGAAGGTCAAGATATTAAAAATGGAAGTTCTGGAGATTTAATAGTTGTTGTTAATGTTAAAGCTCATAAATATTTTACAAGAGATGAAAATAATATTCATTTAGATTTTCCAATTAGCTTTTCTCAAGCTGCTTTAGGTGATGAAGTTAAAGTCCCTACATTAGAAAAAGAAGTAAAAATGAAAATTCCTTCAGGAACACAAAGTCATACATTATTTAGATTAAAAGGAAAAGGAATAGAAGATGTTAATGGATATGGAAAAGGGGATGAATTTGTTAGGGTTATTGTTAAGACTCCTTCTAAAACTAATAAAAAACAAAAAGAATTGTTTGATTCATTAGCAAAAGAGAATAAAGAAAAATTGAAGATAGAAAAAGGTTTTCTTGATAAAGTTAAAGATGTGTTTGGTTAATCTACAGTAAATAAAGAATTGTCATTAACATTAAACAGTCCTAAACGAGCACCAGCATCTAACCAACCATGAGCATAGTTTAAGGCTGCAAATGCTGTTACAATATCATTTTTTTCTTGAAAATGTTTAGCATCTTCTACATAACGAGTAATCATATCAATAAAATCATCATAAGCTTCATCTTCATTAACAGAAAATGAACCTTTATTGTTTTTAGCTTGTTCTAAAGCTTTTTTTGTAATGTTAAAATATTTGTTAAGTTTTTCAGAAGTAATTTTATCCATTTTAAGATCTTCTACGTTTTCTCTTCTCTTTTTTCATCCTCTTTCTTTGCCACTTCCATCTCATTTGACCTTTTTTCTTCCAACGTCTTGAACTTCTTTTCATTTTTTATAAGAATTAAAAACTTGATTTATAAGTTTTTTGATTATTACAAATTTTATTATAATAAAGTTTGCTCCTGCCGGGATTTGAACCCGGGTCTCAGGCTCGAAAGGCCCGCGTCATTGGCCGGGCTAGACTACAGGAGCATACTCTGGGCCTAGACGGATTTGAACCGTCGACCTCTGGCTGACCTAAGCCAAAGTGGCCATATAAGACCAGCGCTCTAACCAAGCTGAGCTATAGGCCCACACTTCAAAAATGGATTAGTTAACTTTTAAATGTTTCTTATATGTTGTCCATAGCAAAATTTATAACATACTTCTTTAGATTAATCTCATGTTAATAGGATTAGTAGGTAAGCCAAGTTCAGGAAAATCAACTTTCTTTAAAGCAGCCACATTAGCAGAAGTTGAGATAGCTAATTATCCATTCACAACAATAAAACCTAATGAAGGAATGGGTTATATTAAAGTTGAGGATGTTGCTAATGAATTTAATAAAAAAAGTAATCCTAGAGAAGGTTATTGTTTAGATAAATTTAGATTTGTTCCTATCAAATTAATTGATGTTGCTGGATTAGTTCCAGGAGCTTATGAAGGAAAAGGAAAAGGTAATCAATTTCTTAGTGATTTAAATCAAGCTGATGTGTTAATACATGTCATTGATGTGTCTGGATCAATAGATGAAAACGGAAATTCTGTAGCACCATTAAGTTATGATCCATCAAAAGATATAGAATTTTTAGAGATTGAATTAGATATGTGGTATTTTGGGGTGTTAAAAAAAGGGTGGGGTAAATTTACTAGAACATTAAAACAAGAGAATCAAGATATTAAGAAAGCATTAGCAAAACAATTATCTGGATTAAATGCAAATGAAGAAATTGTTCAAGAATCTATTAAAAAATTAAAATTAGATCGCCATCCAATTGAATGGAATGATGATGAATTAAAAAGTTTGGCTAGAGATCTTAGAATAAAAACTAAACCTATGATAATTGCAGCTAATAAAATAGATATTCAAGGTGCAAAATTAAACTTTCATAAACTCCAAGAAAAATTCAAAGATTATTTAATAATTCCTTGTAGTGGAGACTCTGAATTAGCTTTGAAAGAAGCTGCAAAACATGATTTAATTGAATATATCCCTGGAGAAAATAATTTTAATGTTAAAGGAACATTAAATGAAAAACAAAAAAATGCTTTAGAGTTTATAAAAAAAAATGTATTAAATGAATTTGGAAGTAGTGGAATTCAAAATATTTTAGATAAAGCTGTTTTTGAATTATTAGATTATATTGCATTATTTCCAGGAGGAGTAAATAAATTAGAAGATTCTGAAGGTAATGTACTTCCTGATTGTTTTTTAATGAAAAATGGTTCAACTGCATTAGATTTTGCTTATAGATTACATACTGACTTTGGTAAAAATTTTATAAAAGCTATAGATGTTAGAACAAAAATGACTGTTGGAAAGGATCATAAATTAAAACATAAAGATATTATTGAGTTAGCAGTTAGAAAATAAGATCATCTCTTTATTATTTTAGTATTATCAGTTATAATAAAGAAATCTATTTATACTTCTAGACTAATATAAATATATGGAAAATATAACTTATGTTGGATTAAAAAAATTAGATGAAGATGAAATTGAAGTAATCAATAAACTAACAGAAAGATTTTATCCAAAGATTAATAGAGAATTTGATAGTGTAAATTTAACTGTTGATGTTAAAAAATATGATCCAACTGGAAAAAGAGGAAAATATTCTATACATTTAAGAATTGACCATCCCAATATCAAGAATATACTATCAGCTAAAGAGTTTGATTGGGATCTAGCTACTTCTTTACATAAGACATTTGATAATTTGATGAGTGAGATAGAACATAAATTCAAAGACAACAAACCTTAATATTATATATTTATAAAGTCTATTTTCTATAAAAAAATAATGAAAGAATTAATTTGTTTAGGGATAGAAGGAACAGCCCACACATTTGGTGCTTCTATAATTACATCTAAAGGAGATATATTAAGTGATGTTAGAGATATGTACACTACAAAAAAAGGTGGAATTATCCCTCAAGATGCAGCAAAACATCATAAAGAGATATCAAATAGTGTAATAGAAAAATCTTTGAAAGAAGCTAATAAAAATTTTGATGATATAAATTTAATAAGTTTTAGTAGGGCTCCAGGATTAGCACCATGTTTATTAGCTACAAAAGATGTAGCTATAAGATTAGCTAAAGAACATAAAAAAGATTTAATTGGAGTTAATCATGCTATAGCTCATTTAACATCTGGATTGTTGTTTACAGAAGCAAAAGATCCAATTTA
The DNA here is from genome assembly GCA_030745695.1 of Candidatus Nanoarchaeia archaeon. Taxonomy (GTDB): domain Archaea; phylum Nanobdellota; class Nanobdellia; order SCGC-AAA011-G17; family JACPNG01; genus JACPNE01. Next base: position 59,616 of record JASLOB010000001.1, read on the forward strand.
TATTTATGTTTCTGGAGCTAACACTCAAATTCTAGCTTTGATTGATAAAAGATTTAGAATTTTAGGAGAAACTTTAGATATTGGATTAGGAAATGCTTTAGATAAATTTGGAAGAGGTATAGAGTTAGGATTTCCAGCTGGTCCAAAAATTGAAGAACTAGCTAAAGATGGAGAATATGTTGAATTACCTTATACAGTTAAAGGGATGGATCTAACTTTTTCTGGAATTGTTACAGAAGCTACAAATAAATTTAGGAAAGATTATAAAAAAGAAGATTTATGTTTTTCAGTTCAAGAAACTTTATTCTCAATGTTAACAGAAGTTGTAGAGAGAGCATTAGCTTTTACAGAAAAGAAAGAAGCTCTATTGATTGGTGGAGTAGCAGCTAATAAAAGATTAGTTGAGATGTTAAATATTATGTGTAAAGAAAGAGGTGCTAAATTTTATAATGTTCCTTTGAGATATAGTGGAGATCAAGCTGTGATGATTGCTTGGCAGGGGATTTTAGAATATAACTCTGGGAAAAAAGATAGTTTAAATATAGATATAGATGATTCTCAAAGAACAGACCAAGTAGAGGTAATATGGAACTAAAAGATATTTTAGAAAGTTTGAGAAAAATTGAAGGATTAAACCATATTAATCTACTTAATCAAGAAGATAAAGATGTTATAATAAACTTAGAAGAAGAATATAATTTAGGAGTAAGTGAATGTATTGAAAGAGATCATGTTGTTGTTGTAACACACAACTCTAATTTTAGAGAACCAGAAAGAGATATTGTGATAAATAAAGAAAAACAAACAGTGTTTCCTGCTTTAGATTTTCCTGAAGTTAAAGCAAAAGAAGTTGTGTCTAGTTCTCCAGGAATTAATGTTCATAATTATTTAAGAAAAAGATTTGATATGAAAATAAATGGTCATCATGCTACTTTACTAATTGGATTTAATCTTTAAGTCCAAAATAAACCCTTCTATTACTCTTACCTTTATTTTCTGCTTTTAAGAAAACAATCTCTCCAATTTCTTTTGATGATTTAACATGGGTTCCACCATCTGCTTGAGTATCAATATCTCCTATTTGAACTATCCTAAACTCATCTAAATCTGGAGGCATTTTATTTGCTAGTTTTATGATTCCAGAAATTTTTAGAGCTTCTTCTTTTTTTAGTGTATAAACTTTAACAGGGATATCTTGTTTTATTATCTCATTAGATTTTTTTATTAATTCTGTTATTTTATCTCTATCAAAATCTTCTAAACTAAAATCCATTCTAGATCTTTCAACATCTTTTTGATTTCCAGTTATTAATGCTCCTAACTCATCATGAAAGATTGCACTTAACAAATGAGCAGCAGTATGCATTCTCATTAATTTATATCTTCTCTTCCAATTGATAATTCCTTTAATTTTATCTCCTACTTTTAATCCTTCTTTATCAACCTCATGACTTATTTTTCCATCAAACTTTCCAACATAAACTACTTCATACTCTTTTCCTTCAAAAATAAATTTTCCAGTATCATGTGGTTGCCCTCCACTATTAGGATAAAAAATAGTCTGATCTAAGATGATATACTTATCATTATTAACTTCTTTTATTGTAGCTTCAAATTCCTTTAAATAAGAATCATCTAAATAAAGTGCTTCTTTCATCTTATGAATAATTTTTAACATATATATTTTTATAGTTTTTGTTTAATAAAATACAAAAGTGGAAATAATCTAATTACTAGCAGATTTCTTATTACTTCCAAAAGTAGAAGCTAGATCTATAATATACTTACCTTCTTCAACCCTATAAACTAAAGGCTTTCCTTTGAATAATTCAACAATATCTAATTCATATTTTCCTGGTTGTAAGATTCTTATAGACTCTAAATCTAAGATAACTGGTTTAGTGTCATCCTCTATTCCAATAATCTCTAAAACATCTTGCTCAATTTGTTGCTTTTCTTCATTTGTTAATTTTTCAGTTATTTTTTTAGATTCTTCTAAATCTTTTTCCTTTATAAAAAAGAAAAATCTACTAGTACAACTAGTACATCCTTTTAATAATTCATTAGAACCATCTGGATAAATTTTACCACATTTAACACATTGATGTGGCATTCTACTTCTTCCTTTTTCTTTTTAAATTCTCAGTTAATAATAAAATTTTGTTAGGATCTCTCTTAATCTCTTTTACAATATTGGCTGGTCCTACTACGGTTAAACCAGTTCTATCTCCAATTAAAAGACTAATTAAAAAAGTTTTTAGAAATTTATTTTTATTATTAGGATAGATTGTACATAATTCTATTCCTTTAAAATCTTTACTCACACTCTCCATTGTTCTTTGAATTAAATCTGTTTCTTCGTTTGGTTTTAATCTTCCTTCCATTAAAACAATTTTATTTTCTTTAACTAAATTTAATAACTTTCTAACTTTAGAATTAGAACTTAAAGACTCAATTTCATTGTATGGAACAAATTGTAATGTAAGCATTTATTTCACCAACTTAAATAAAGATTCGTAAAACTCCTCAATATTTTGTCCTTTTTCAGCAGAAATACCCACAACCTCATACTGAGGAAAAGCATTTTCTACTTTTTTAATCTTTGCTTTTTTAAGATCTATTTTATTTGCAATAACTAGAACAGGGATGTCTCTAGCGGCTAAATTTCCTATAATAGTTAAATTAACTTGCGAATAAGGATTCAAAGTAGAATCTAAAACAACTAAAACAGCATCCATCCCATCTAACCATTTAATTGCTTCTATAACCCCTTTAGTAGCTTCTCTAGCTCTTTTTTTAGCTTCTTTTTGAGGCATTTTATACTTTAAGAAATCTTCATAATCTATTTTTGTTGCTATTCCTGGAGTATCTATTAAATTAAATGTTAACTCTTTTCTTTTATGTTTAACTTTTATCTTTTCTTTAGTTTGTATAGCTCTAGTTTCATGTGGAACTTTAGAAGCTGGCCCCATCTCTTCTCCTAGCCAATCTTGACATATTTTATTAGCTAATGTAGTTTTACCTGCATTTGGAGGCCCATAAATTCCCAATTTTAGGCTTCTCCTCTGCTGAAACATCCTTAAGAATATGTTACTTATAAAATCCCTCAATTTTATTATCATTATTATAAATTTAACAGTAGTTAATTAATAAGCTTTTTGGTGATTTTAAGTATTTGTTAAGATAAATAGTAAATTTTTAAAACATATGTAATTATAATATAATATGGAACTAAAAAAACCTCAATTAAAAAAAATAAGTAATACTGAATGGGAGATTCCTAAAAGTTTTAAGAAAGGAATGAATGTTCCTGCTAGAATAATTGGGACTGAAGCAATAATTGATTCTATGGATCTAAGAGTTTATGAACAAATATCGAATGTTGCTACTCTTCCTGGAATTGTTAATTATTCATTTTGTATGCCTGATGGTCATTCAGGATATGGATTTCCAATTGGAGGGGTAGCTGCTTTTGATCCAGAAGATAATGGAATTATTTCTCCTGGAGGAATAGGATTTGATATTAATTGTGGTATGAGGTTAGTAAAAACTAATCTTACATACAAAGAAGTTAAACCTAAACTTAAAGAATTAGTTAATAATTTATTTGAAAAAATTCCAACTGGTGTAGGAAGAAAAGGTTTTGTTAAGTTAAATGAAAATAGTTTTAGGGATGTTGTTGAACAAGGAGTTAAATGGTGTGTAAACAATGAATATGGGTGGAAAAAAGATTTAGAGTTTATTGAAGAAAACGGTTGTATGAAAGGAGCAGACTCAACAAAAGTAAGTGATAAAGCAATTAAAAGAGGTTTTAGTCAGTTAGGAACATTAGGATCAGGAAATCATTATTTGGAGATTCAAAGAGTAAAAGAAAAAAACTTTTTTGATAAAGAAATAGCAAAAAAATTAGGTTTTTTTGATGATCAAATTGTTATAATGTTTCATTGTGGCTCTAGAGGTTTTGGTCACCAAATAGGAACAGATTACTTACAAGAATTTCTTAAAGTGATGGAACCCAAATATAAAATAAATATATTAGATAAAGAATTAGCATGTGCTCCTTTTAATAGTAAAGAAGGACAAGATTATTTTAAAGCAATGAAATGCGCTGTAAATATGGCTTTTGCAAATAGACAAGTTATCTTACATAGGATTAGAGAAGTTTTTAGTAAAATTTTTGGAAAGGATGCTGAAAATCTTGGATTAGATATGACTTATGATGTTGCACATAATATTGCAAAATTAGAAAAATATAAAGTGAATGGTAAAATAAAAGAATTGTTAGTTCATAGAAAAGGTGCAACAAGATCATTTGGTCCGGGAATAGAGGGAATTCCTAAAGAACATAAAAAGATTGGACAAGTAGTGATTATAGGAGGGTCAATGGAAACTGGTTCTTATATATTAACTGGAACTGATAAAGCTATGGAAAAAACTTTTGGTTCAACAGCTCATGGGGCTGGTAGATTAATGTCTAGAACAAAAGCAAAAAAAATGTTTGTAGGAGAGAAACTACAAAAAGATTTAGAAGAAAAAGGAATTTATGTTAAAGGAGCTTCAATGAAAGGATTGGCTGAAGAAGCAGGAGATGCATACAAAGATATACATTCTATTTGTGAAACTTTAGAATTAGCTGGAATTTCTAAAAGAATTGTTTCATTAGAGCCAATTGGAAATATTAAAGGTTAAACTCCTAACATTGCTCTTAAATCTTCACTAGGTTCCCATAGTGGTTCAAATATAACTTCTACATTAACTTTTTTTACTCCATCTAGGTCAGATAATTTTTGTTTAGTATCTGCTAATAAAGCTGGACCATAAGGACATCCAGGAGAAGTAAATGTCATTAAAACATTAACACTATCTTCATCAATTTCTATATTATAAACTAATTCTAAAGTCCATATATCTATATGTAATTCCGGATCCATTACTTTTTTTAATGCATCAACAACATCTGATTTCGAAACCATAAAAAAAATGTGAGATAAACTTATATAAACTTTATTATTTAATTAAAAATATGACTTACAAATTCATAGATAATGTAACAATGGCTGATGTAGCTTTTGAGGCTAAGAATAAAGATTTAAACAAATTATTTGAAGACTGTGGTTTAGCTACTTTTGATACCATGATCAATCTAAAAAAAGTTAAATCTAAAATAAAAAAAGAAATTAAATTACAAGCAGAAAATATTGAAGAATTATTATTTAAATTTTTAGATGAATTAATTTTTTTAAAAGATTCAGAATCTCTGGTTTTTAATAAATTTAAAGTAAAGATAGAAGAAGATAAAATCTTTAAACTAAATTGTGTAGCTAATGGTGAGGAAGTAAATATTAGAAGACATGATACAAAAGTTGATGTAAAAGCCCCAACAATGCATAAATTTAAAGTAGAAAAGAAAAATAATTCATGGAGTGCATTTGTAATTTTAGATGTTTAAATCTATTCTAAATTCCATATCCATAATCTAACTATCTTAGGATTTTGTTTTTTCAAAGTTGATGCAATTATCATATCATCAACATATACATCTTTATCTGAAGGAGTAGAAACGACACAATTTGTTGTATCACATATCTTAACACTATGCTCATAACCTGGAGGAATATTAGAATCTATAATATGTGTGAAAGTTATAGAATTTTCACACAATGGATTACTTACGATACATTCTCTTGCACTATCATTTAATGTTAATTCATTTAAAATAAAATTTTGTGCACTCTCAACTATATGGGGTGTAGATGGTTCTTGTTTTGGTCTCTCTGGAATTAAGAAAAAAACTACTATCAAAATTATTATTATAGCTATAAACGCTTCTACAGTTTTTATATATCCTCTTTTATTCAAATTCACCAACTCTCACATTAAATATAACTCCAGATAATCTTCCTTGATTGCTAATTATCCAACTTTTCCATTCTCTAACAAAAACATTAGTTTGTTGTGTCTCTTTTTTCTCATTATAAGAAAAAACAACACTACTTTGATTGTATTGACTACTAGTTGTGTTGATTAAGATTATAGAAAAATCTTTAGATTTAGGAAAATTCCATTTTTCTTTTAGTCTATCTACATTTTGATCTAATAATATTAATTTATCATAATCTATACCCACAATCTCTTCTGTAACCCCATAACTATATGAAAAGTTTTTTTCATTATTTATGTCTGCATCTTCAATAGGATTTAAATTATTATAACTATCATTTTCCAAAAATAAAAGCCAAAATAAATTTAATTCTCCTTTTTTTACTAAACCATCAAATCTCAATTTTTTACCTGATGTTAAATCAAAATTAACAAAATTATTATCTTTGTCTAATAAAGCAAATTCTTCTTCCTTTCCTTCAAAGGGCAGAGGATCATTTATTTCTAGTTTATAACTTCCTGATGGTGGAGGAGATTTCTTTGTATTATCTGAGATATTAATAAATAAAGGGGTTCTTTTTAATTTAACATTTACTTCTTCTTCTAAATTGTCTTGAATTATAGAAATTAATAAATTATTTTCTAGTACTGGTTGTATTCCAGGTCTTAAAAAAACTAATAATCCTAAAACATAAATTAAAAATATACCCATACTAATTGCCCAATCAACTTGGGAAGCACCTTTCACTTAGATTCCACCTTTTGCTGTAGTTATGATTAAAGCTGCTGAAGTCATTAAAATTAATGAATGCATAACTCCTTGTTTTATAGTACCTTCTGAAAATTTTCCAATCATTATTCCAGCAAAAAATCCTTGTATTAAGATAAGACTAAAGAAAGTTGAGTCTAAATTTACTTCTTCTGCCTCACCAACAATACCCTGTGCAAAATCAATTCCTGTTAAGCCACCTAAACTTCCTACTTCTTGAATTTGTGGAAAAAGATATAACTGTAAAACTAACATTATTACAATAAAAACAAAGAAGACTATATACCCTTGCACTATTTGAGAAAAAACACTAGCTTTTCTTTCTTCTTTCATCTTTTTGATGTTAACTACAGAACTTGTAACTGAATCTAAAACATCTCCAATTTCTCCACCAGATCTTTCTGCTTCTAGAACTATAGATACAGCTCTATTGATTATAGGATTGTTAGTATCCTCTCCAAAATTAATTAATGCTTCTTGTATTGGAATGCCCCACTCTATCTGATTTCTAAGTTTTTTAACATAAGGTGTTAAAGGTCCATAATCTTCATTTGCTATTTGTATAATTGAATTTGGAATTGAGATTCCAGATTTAACTGTTCCAACTAAACTTCTTACAAATTGTAAAAATCTAGATTCTATTTCCTTTTGTCTTTTATTTTCTTTAAAAAAATCTATCCAAAACTGTGACCATCCTATGTTTATCGCTATAATAAGAAAAGTAAGAAACCATCTTGATTTTAAGAAGTATACTACATCAAATACTACTAAAATCAACCCAATAACAATTCCAATTGTGTAGTGTTTTTTAAATTTAATCATATTTCTGGTTGTATTATACTTATGAATAATAAAAATAAGAGGTTTAATGAAGGAATGACAATAAAAGTTCCTACCATTCCTATAACTGATGCAGAAATACCAAAAAGAGATCCACCTAACACTTGAATTATAGCTAAAGTAGAAAAAAATAATAAAGGTCCAGCAATTAATATTCCAGTATAAACATCAGAATAAGTAGCTAAAGATTCTACATACTTTTTCATATTTAGTTTATATGAAGTAGTTGCATCTTCTGCTTTTGCAGTTAGATATTGTTTTAGGTTTCCACCTGTTTCTATAATTGTTACTAATCCACTCAAAAACTCTCTAAACTCTTTTGAAGGGGTAGTCAAAGCGACTAATTTTAGGGAAGTTGTTAGATTATATCCAAAAAGATTCACATAATTAACTATTTTTTTAACATCATTTTCAACCCCTTTAAACTCTTTTGAAGTTAGTATTAAATTAAACATAGAAATTGGATTTGCTCCAGAACCTGCTACAGCAGCCATATGAACTATCACAAATGGTAGATCATTCTTTATTTTACTTCTTCTACTACTAGAAACTATAGATGGATAATAAAATAAAGCGATAAATGTAGATGAAGCTAAAAAAATCCCTAAAAATATAGAATTTACTATACTTATTACAGATAAAGATTGAAATATTAAAAAGAAAGCTAAAGTTCCAATAAAAAAAGTTAAAATTGATGAAAATAAAATTATACTTATATATGTTTTAGATAGTATTGGGATACCTGAAGACTTTAATGACTTGTATAATGGAATAAAAAAACTATTATAATTCTTTATTAGATAATCAGAAAAACTTTCCATAAAGATATTAGAAATTTTTCCATATTGTGTTGTTTTGTATAATGAATAATTAGGAATTTCTAATTGTTCTTTTTTCTTCTTTCTTTTTTTAACTAAATCTTTAACATAACTTAAATTAACTTCTGTAGGTTTTGCTTCATGAACTTCATAAATATCTTCTTTTGTTTTAATCTCTTGTTTTTTCGAAATAGATGAAGTTATAGTAATTAGATTAGTCTCAATTTTATCTAAAAAACTGAAAATTTTTTGTTCTTGAGAAGAGATATATTGATCTTTTTTTTGTCCTCTAAGTAATCTATTAATATAATCATTAAATTGTGCTTTAGTTATTGATTTACTACTTAATTGGGCTTCTAAATCTTTTATTTTTGCTTTTACTTTAATTAAGTTATCTTTATATAAAATTATTTCATCTACTGTTTTGATTATTGAACCAGCTAATTGTTTAAGATCTTCTTTCATCTTTTTGTAAATTTAATCTTTCCTCACTTATTAATGATTTTATTTCAGAAGAGAAAGATGTTATATAGTTCCTCAAATCTTCAATCTCTTTTTCAATTTCTTTTAATTTTCTTTTACTCTTCTCTTGTTTTTTTTTATTTTCAAGAGTTTCAAACCTATATAATGATTCTAAAATTAATTGTGTATCTTGTTTTATTCTTTCAAATGTCATTCTAAATAATTTTAAATTTTCTAAGAACTTGTTCAGGAGTTTTATAATAACTATTTATAATTTCTTGTACCTCTTTAAAACCAAAAACTTTGTTTTGGTACATTGCCCATAATAATTTAGTTCTTACTCTAAATTCATTAATTAATTGTTCTTTAGGAACCCCTTGTTTAATTGAGATTCTATCTAATATAGCACTATTAGTTTTAAAATAAAACTTATCTAATTTTGGATCCCATACAAATGGTTTGTTTATTTGAGGACCTTTTGAAGTTAGATGAACTATCTCTGATACCTCTCTTAATCTTCTTGTCACTTTTTTTCCTACTTCAGCTTGAGACATAACACATACTGCATCTAATGATTCAATTAAAGAAGGAGATAAACTAATTGGTGGAGTCTCTAAACGTCTCATCATAGTTCCAACATCTTCTGCATGCATTGTTCCCATTATTGGATGTCCAGATGCTGCTGCTTGAAACAACACAAATGCTTCTTTACCTCTTATTTCTCCAACTATGATATAATCAGGTCTTTGTCTAAAACTTTCTTTAAGTAATTCAAATATTGTTATTGCTCCATGAGACTTTCCTGCAGCCAAACCAATTCCAGCTCTTGCTACACTAGGAAGCCAATTTTCATGCATTAATTGTAGCTCTCTTGTATCTTCTATACTTACAATTCTAGATTGTGGTGGAATGAAAAAAGATATAGCATTCAAAAAAGAAGTTTTACCTGAAGCTGTTGCACCTATAACCATTATATTAGTTCCATACTCCATTAATAACCATAAATAAGCTAGGATTTCAGGGGATAAAGTTCTAAAATCAATTAATTTTATTGGAGTCCATGGTTCTTTTGTAAATTTTCTAATTGTGAAGGTTGGACCTCTAGAACTAATATCTTGTGTGTAAGTTGCATTTACTCTAGAGCTATCAGGAAGTCTTCCATCTAATAAAGGATTAGCATATGAAACATATTTACCACATTTTTGGGCCAGTTTTTCAACAAAATTTGATAATATTTTATTATCAGAAAAAACAATATTTGTTCTAACATGTCTATATTTTCTATGTACTAAATAAATTGGAGTTTTAGATCCATTACATTCTATATCTTCAATGAAATAATCTTTCATTAAAGGTTCTATTTGATTTAAGCCAACAAAATCCCTATAAATATAATACATCAATCTTTTTAGAGAATCTTCAGTTACTTTTATTCCAAACTCTTTTAATAAGATTCTTATATTTTTTTCTAGATACTCAATAATAATATTTTCTTCTTTTACATTTATGAAGCTTATATCAATTATTTCTCTTATACTACTCTCTAACATAGAAAGAATTTTTTGTTCTGAATCATCTAATTTTGGTTCTTCAACATAATATACTAATTCATTACTCTGTTTTTCCCAAAAAACAT
>JASLOB010000002.1 GCA_030745695.1 Candidatus Nanoarchaeia archaeon
TGAAGAGGTTATTATATCTACCACCAGACCTGAATTATTGCCAGCATGTGTGGCTGTTTTTTATCATCCTGAAGATGAAAGATTCAAAAAATATAAAGATAAAAAAGCAAAAGTTCCTTTATTTGATTATGAAGTTCCAATCTTAGAAGATTCTAGAGTTGAAAAAGAAAAAGGAACAGGAATTGTAATGTGTTGTACTTTTGGTGATCAAACAGATATTGAATGGTACAAAGCATTTAACCTTCCATTGAAAAAGGCTATAACTAAAGATGGGCGAATGACTAATATAACAAAAGATTATGAAGGATTAACAATTAGAGAAGCTAGAGTAAAAATAATTGAAGATTTGAAGAAAAATAATTTATTAGTTAGCCAAAAAGAAATAAAACATACAGTTAATGTTCATGAAAGATGCAATACTGAAATTGAGATTATTGAAAGTTATCAATGGTTTTTAAAATATTTAGATATTAAAGATCAATTATTAATTTATGGAAAAGAATTAAATTGGTTTCCAGAATTTATGAAACATAGATATGATAATTGGGTTAAAGGATTACAATGGGATTGGTGTATCTCTAGACAGAGACATTTTGGGGTTCCAATTCCAGTATGGTATTGTAAAAAGTGTAGTGAAGTAAAATTAGCAGAGGAACATGAGCTCCCAGTTGATCCATTAAAAGACAAACCCTCAACACAATGTAAATGTGGTAGTATAGAATTTGAACCTGAAAAAGATGTTTTAGATACATGGGCTACTTCTGCATTAACTCCTCAAATAACTACTGAATTGTTTAAAGACAAACAAATTTACACTAGATTATTTCCAATGAGTTTAAGATCTCATGCCCATGATATCATTACATTTTGGTTATTCAATACAGTAGTAAAATCAAGATTACATTATGGAAAAAATCCATGGAGTGATATTGCTATAGCTGGATTTGTTTTAGATCCCCATAGTAAAAAGATGAGTAAGTCTTTAGGAAATACAATTGAACCACAAACTGTTATGGATAAATATGGATCTGATGCTTTAAGATTTTGGTCTGCTTCAGTTAAATTAGGGGATGATATTCCTTTCCAAGAAAAAGAGATAGTTTCTGGACAGAAAACAGTTGTAAAATTATGGAATGCATCTAAACTTTGTTTGCAGCATTTACAAGATTATAATAAAGAAGAGATTAAATTTGAAGATTTAGAAGAGGTTGATAGATGGTTACTAAACAGATTAAATTATATTGTTAAAGTTTCATCAGATAATCTTCAAAAATATGAATATTCAAGAACTAAGGCAGAAACTGAAAACTTTTTTTGGAATGTTTTTTGTGATTATTATTTAGAGATAGTTAAAGATAGATTATACAATCCAGATAAAAGAGGAGAAGAATCCAGAAGATCAGCTCAATATACTTTATATCAAACTTTACTAACAATATTAAAATTGTTCGCTCCTATAATGCCTTTTGTTACTGAAGAAATTTATAGTTTATATTTTAAAGAAAAAGAAAACAAAAAAAGTATACATATAGAAGATTGGCCTAGTTTTTCTAAAGTTAATACTAATCTAGAAGTTATGGGTGATTTGTTTATGGAGATTGTTAGTAAAGTTAGAAAATTTAAAACAGAAAATAAAAAAACATTAAAAGAAAGTATTGAATTAACTTTAACAAAAGAAGAAATTAATATTTTATATAATGTTTTAGAGGATTTGAAAGCTGTTACAAATGCTAAATCAATAAAAGAAGGAGAATTTAAGATTTCTTTTTGATATTTCTAACCCAAATTTTTTTAAACCTTCCACTTTCTAGATTAATATGAATCAAAAACAAAGGATAAAATTAAGAAAATTTATGAATGAACTTGGATCTATTAGAGGAAGACATACAGAATTAGTATCTGTATATGTTCCTGAAGGTTATGATCTAATCAAAGTTATACAACATTTAGAACAAGAAAAAGGAACTGCAACTAATATAAAAGATGCGAGAACAAGAAAAAATGTTATTGATTCTTTAGAAAGGGCTATTCGTCATCTAAGATTATATAAAAGAACTCCAGAAAATGGGTTGGCTGTTTTTGCTGGAAATGCTTCAGATAATGAATCTAAAATTGATATAAAAGTTTGGAGTATTGAACCTCCTGAACCAATTAGAACTAGATTATATCGATGTGATCAAAATTTTGTTATTGATATTCTTAAAGATATGATGGATACAAATAATGTTTATGGTTTGGTTGTTATGGATGCTAGAGAGGCCACTCTAGGATTGTTAAAAGGAAGTTCTATAACTGAGATAACTACATTAACTTCAGGGGTGCCTGGAAAAGTTAAAGCTGGCGGTCAATCTGCTGCTAGATATGCTAGATTAAGAGAAAATGCAGTAAAAGAATTTTTTTCTAGAATTGGTGAAGCTTTAAATAAAAATTTTTTAGAAATGAAAGAATTGAAAGGAATAATTTTAGGTGGCCCAATTCCAACTAAAGATGAATTTTATGAATCTAAATATTTGAATAATGAATTAAAGAAAAAAGTTATAGGATTGAAAGATTTAAGTTATACAGGGGACTTTGGATTGCAAGAAATAGTAGATAAAGCTCAAGATTTATTAGCACAAGAAGAATCAGCAAAAGAAAAATTATTATTACAAAGATTTTTTGAAACTCTTGGAAAAGATAGAAAAAAAGTGGCTTATGGTAAAGAAGGGGTTGATAAAGTTATAGATTTGGGAGCGGTTGAAGTATTAATCTTAACTGAAGATTTAGAAGATAAAGAAATTGAAGATTATGAAGAAAAAGCATCTAATGTTGGAACTGATGTTTTTGTTGTTTCAATTGAGAGTAGAGAAGGAAAACAATTAAAAGATTTAGGTGGAATAGCTGCTATCCTAAGATATGCTGTTGAGTAAACTTTAAATAATTCTACATTTTATATTAATATAATGGAAAAGAGTGCACACAAGAATTATATTACTATAGCTGTTTTTTTAGTTTCATTTTTAATTATCTTTTCATTTTTACCTTTCGTAAACGAACAAAGTATCACTGGATTCACAACATTAAATAAAGCTAGATGTTTATCTACAAATTTTCCACCTAAGATACAGCAAGGCGAAACAATAGATGTATCTTTTTTAGTTCTTAATAATGGTAGGGCTACATGGGATAAAGATTATATCTTAGCTTCTAAAAATGCCCCCCCAAATTTATGGAATACTGAAGAAGTTAAACTAAGTAAGGTTGTAAAAAAAGGAGATTCAATTGAGGTTAGTTTTAGGGTTACTGCTCCTTCTAATCCTGAAATCTATTTTAGTGAATGGCAAATGGCAGAAAAAGTTAATAGTAAATATTTAGATTATTTTGGAGAGATTTGTAAACAAAGAGTAGAAGTTATTGATATAAAAGAATGTATTCCAACAGATGAAGTTTGTGATGAAAGAGATAATGATTGTGATGGTTTTGTCGATGAAGGTGTTAGAAATGCATGTGGAAGTTGTGCACCACTACCCTTTGAAATTTGTGATGGAGTGGATAATGATTGTGATTTAGATACAGATGAAGGTTGTTCATTAGATTGTATAGATAATGATGATGATAGTTTTTGTAATGATGTAGATTGTAATGATGGAAATTCTAATATTTACCCTGGAGCCGAGGAAGTTTGTAGTGATAACGAAGATAATAATTGTAATACTCTAATAAATGAAGTATGTGAACCAAATAAATTTGAGATTATAACTAACAATCCATTTTCTTTTTATAATAATCTAATTGAGTTAGAAGATGTTTATATGGATAGTTCTATTTTATTATCTGTTGATGGATCTAAAGTTAAAATTCCTAGATTAAATTCTAGAAATGTTAAAGGTTTAGATATTGAAGTTATTGATTCATTTTATAATATTAAAAAAGAAGATAGAAAAGCTATAATTAAAGTAAATCCATAAAGCTTAAAAATTCTCTAATCATATGCATTATTATGGATGAAATAAAGAATAAGATAGAAGCAATATTATTTACTACAGGAAGATATATGGATGTAGAAGAAATATCTAGATTATGTAGTATTGAGTCTATTGAGGATGTTAAAACAACTTTAAAGGAATTGATAGAAGATTACAACTCAAAAGAAAATTCTTTAGAGATTATAGAAGAAAATAATAAATTTAAATTTAATATTAAAAAAGCATATTATCATTTAACATCACAATTACTAACAGATTCTGAGTTTGACAATCCTACAACAAAAACATTGGCTATAATAGCTTATAAAAATCCAGTTTTACAAAGTGAAATAATAGACATTAGAGGAAATAAAGCATATGATCATATAAAATTATTAAAAGAAAATTCTTTTATCTCAAGTGAAAAAAAAGGAAGAACAAGATTATTGAAATTATCCTCTAAATTCTTTGATTATTTTGATGTTGTTGAAAATGAATTAAAATCAAAATTTGGTAATGTTGAAATTAAATCTGTTATAGCTGAAGTAGATAATAAAATTCAAGAGAATTCTAGTATAGAAAATCCTAAAATCGAAGAAGTAGA
>JASLOB010000003.1 GCA_030745695.1 Candidatus Nanoarchaeia archaeon
ATTACTTCATCTAAATTTCCTGTTAAGTAAAATTTAACATTAAGATTTCTATCTAAATTATTTTTAAATTCTAAAGGTCCTGAAATAGCTTGGTTAGTATTTAAAGTTCTTATTAAAGATGATTCAGCTGTAACAAAAGATACTTTTTCATCTACTTCTTCTATATTATTTATTTCATCACTTCCTTGTGTTTCTTCAGTTGATTTGATTACTATTGGAATTTCATACACCCTATCATAAGTTAAAATTATTTTTGAGTCTTCTACAACCCCTTGTTGAGTAAAAATAAAAAGATTTTTTTCTTCATTTCTTACAAAACTTAAAATTTTTCTAGCAGGATAAAGAAAATCTGAAGTTAAGTTAACAGAAACATCTAAAATATCATCAGTATCTTTATTATTTTTTAATGTTATTTTATAAGATTGTTTTAGATCATTTTCATCTATAAATAATATGGCTGGTTTTATTGATAAAGAAGAATCTGAATCAATTATATTAAATTCTTTACTTCTTTGTACATCTGTTAATGCATTATCTATTAAAAATCTTGAGTTTACTATTAAACTATGATTTTTACTCTCTAAATTTAATAAATCAAAATATACAAAATACTTATTTTCAGCTAAATTAAAGATAAAAGGTGCAATCTTTGTATTGTCTATAGTTATATCGTTAGCAGAAAGATTTTTTGTTGGATTATCTAAAGTTATCTCTGCTTGTAAAGTTTCTAAAGAAGAATAATTATCTCGATAAATGTTTATATCAACTTGTGCTAAAGCTATAGAAATATTAATCAAAAAAATTAAAGCTATTAATTTTATTTTCATTTATCATTTATTTTTTCTTTATTAGTTTTCTAGCTTCTTCTAAAGATTTTTCTAATTCTTTATCTAGATTAGATTTAGATTTAGATTTCTGAGAGGGCTTGCTTCCTGGAAATTTTGGAATTTCAGGTTTGAAAAATGGTTTTTTATTTTTTCCATTATCTTTTGTGAATCTACCAAATAAATTAAGATTAGGTTTTTTCTTTCCTTTTTTTGAATAATAATAGATTCCAAAAACAATTGCCAATCCTAAGATAACAATTATAGTTATAGCAAAAAATGGAAAGCTTGCTCCTTCTTCTGTAGTTTCTTGTGTTAATGAAGAAGGTGAACCACAATCACTTGGACAGTTATCTTCATTTTCTCCAGTATCACAAAATGTATCTTCATTACATATCTCATCTTGACAGTCTTGAGGACAATAAGTATTAGATAATGAATCTTTTTCAGTTGAATCACAGATATTATCTTCGCAACTACAATCATTTGGACATTGTAAAGATGTTTCTCCAAATGTATCATACTCGCAAGTTCCATCATTATTACAACTTGGGCATTCATTTGAACATGAACCACCACAATCTATTCCTTCTTCATTTCCATCTTGTTCACCATTACTACATGAAGAGGAAACCCCTAAACAATCACTTGGACAGTTATCTGAATCTTCTCCTCTTTCTTCATCACAAGCATCATTAAAATTACATATATCACATACTGTATCACAAGGGCCACCACAATCAACCCCATCTTCACCTTGATTTCTTGATCCATCAAAACATGTAGCTACAGATGCACTAGGAGATAATGATAATAGTGAAAATGAAGTCTCAAAAACATCTCCAAATGAACCATCTGGTTTTTGTTTAGATTCTAACCAATCAATAGATTCTTGGTTATTTGGTAGAGATTGTACAGCTAATGAAGTTTTAAACACATTATTATCAAAACTACCATCACTTCTTTGTTTATTTTCTAATTCTTCAGAAAAACTATCATCCTGGGTTATTAAATGCATTAAAGAGACATGTTCTGGATTATTAGAATCATAATTAGATTTTAAGAAAAATAAAGATCTTGGTTGGTCTACCTTTGATAAAGCATAACTAGCATATAAAGTAGAATCAACATTACATCTATCTTTAAATCCTACACCAAAACAATTATTATCTACACTTACAGATCCAGATGAACTTTCAATATTCTCAACAAAAGTATAAGTGTTCCCTACATTAAATAATAAAACAATAATAGCACTAGTATCTGTGTTACAATCAATATCAAATGTTAAAGATGGAAATTTGTTTAATAAACTAGATTCAAGACATGAATTTAAGTCTAACCAATTGTTATTATTACAACTAGGAAATTTTCCTTCTACTATCTCAACTTGTTTTGTTACTTCAGTTGATCCTTTGTTATAATTAATAGTACATTGTCCATTTTGGGCATTAGCTATTTGCAACAACCATTTTCCTCTTGTAGAACTAGAAGATGAAGCACTATCTAACCAATCAACAACATCTTGGGTAGGTTCTCCTGCTGCACTTAATGCAAGTAAAGCAAATGCTGTTTCTTTAACTTTACAATTAATTTTAGGCCAACAATGGGCATTATTTTTTTGGGATAATAAATAGTCTATTGATCTTGCTACTTCTCCTGAAGAACCAACATTAGATAAAGCTAAAATTGCTGCAGAAGTGTCTATAATATTATTATTATAACTACCATCTACTTGTTTAGATGCTAAATAATCAAATGCTTTATCTCCATCCACTTCAGCCATTGATAGAGGTATTGATAAGATTAAAAGAAATATAATATACTTTAATTTCATACACCCACCTTTTTAAAAATCAAGGATATAATCTATAAAAATCTTTCTATATATACTTAGAATAATAATTTAGATTATAAAGGAACTTTCTCTTTTTCTACCCTTCTTCTTGGTATTGAACCATTATGACTATTAGTTGAAACCTTCTCTAATCCATTTAATCCTTGTGTAGAAATTTGAAACTTTTCTACTTTATCTAAATCTGTTTCAATTAAATTTTTTATCCAGTCTATAGGAGAACCACTTCCTTTTTTGTTATATCTTAGTATTAAATATTCTATTTCTCCTTCACCAGGATAAGGAATATTCTTTTTTCTACAATGATCTTCAACTGCATAAGAAAACACTACATAAAGATTATAATCATTATCGTTAGTTGACATCTAAACCTCTCTTTATTAATAATTTATGAATACAATTCTTAGATATAAATATTATTATCTTACTCTATCACCATTATTAGCATCTTTATCTAATGTTAATAATGAAATTTCTTTTTCCCCAACAGCTAATAACATCCCATTAGATTCAATCCCTCTTAACTTAACAGGCTCTAAATTTGCTATAACTATTATCTTTTTATTAATTAATTCTTCTTTAGAATAAGATTCTTTAATTCCAGCCACTAATTGTCTTTCTTCTCCAATATCTACTTTTAATACATATAATTTATCAGCATTTGGATGATCTTCTACACTTAAAATTGTTCCAACTTTCAAATCTAATTTTTCCCAATCTTCAAATTTTATATTCATTTTATTTTTTTAAATAAAATCTCTCCTTTTTTAGTAGAATATGATTTTATTAATCTAAATTTACAATCTTTTAACAAACCTTGTTTAACATTTAATTGTGTGTTTATTTTTTCTGAAGTATTTGGAATAAATGGATAAATCAAAATACTAATAATTCTTAAACTTTCTAATAGATTGTATAAATGTTTTTCCAATTTTTTCCCCTCTAATTCCCATAATTTTTCTTTATTAACATATTTATTACATTCTGATATAAATTTAAATATTTCAGAAATAGCGTTATGTAATTCAAATTTATCAATATGACTTTCAATTTTCTTTAAATTTAATTTAGTCTTTAACTCCTTATTAAATATAGACCCTTTTATCTTTCCATTAAAGTATTTATCTGTTAATGTTAATACTCTACTAACTAAATTTCCTAATTCATTTGCTAATTCATTATTAGTTCTATTTTTCAAAACTTCTTCGCTAACATCTCCATCTTGACCAAAAGGAATCTCTCTAATCAAATAATATCTTAATTGATCCACTCCATATTTATCAATGAAAAACTTTGGACTTACTACATTACCTAAACTTTTTCCTATTTTATTTCCATTTACTGTTAAATAACCGTGAACAAGAATTGTTTTAGGTAATTTTATTCCAGAAGAAATTAACATTGCTGGCCAGATAACACTATGAAACCAATTTATTCCTTTACCTATTAAATGAACATCGGCAGGCCAATATTTCTTATAATTTTTACCATTAGGATAATCTAATCCAGAAACATAATTTATCAAAGCATCAAACCAAACATAAATGACATGATTATTATCTATAGGTGTTTTTATTCCCCATTCTTTATTAATTCTACTCACACTTAAATCTTTTAATTCTTCATCTTTTAATCTTGAAAGAATTTCATTCTTTTTTTCTTTTGGTAGTAAAAAATCTTTAGACTCAATTAATTTTATTAATTCATTTCTATATTTAGAAAGTTTGAAGAAATAACTTTCTTCTTTTAATTTTTTTGGCTTTTCATCATGTTCAGGACATTTTCCATCCACTAATTCTCTTTCTGTTAGGAATGCTTCACATCCAGTACAATAAAGTCCTTCGTAACTTCCTTTATATATCTCTCTTTTATCATAAACTATTTTGAAAATTTCTTTTGAAACTTTTTCATGTCTACTTTCTGTTGTTCTAATGAAATAATTATATTTTATATTAAGATCGTTACAAAGTTCTTCAAATTTCTTAGCATTCTCATCTATAAATTCTTTAGTATTTTTTCCAGCTTTTTTTGCAGCTTCTTGATTTTTTTGTGCATTATCATCTGTTCCTGTTAAGAAGAATACATCATCTCCTTTAAGATAGTGCCATCTAGCTAAAACATCTGCCAGTATTTTTTCATAAGCATGACCAATATGGGGGTCCCCATTAACATAGTCTATAGCTGTTGTAATATAAAATTTTTTCATATCTACAATTAATAATTTGTTTATTTAAAACTTGCTATAACTCTTTTCTATCCACTTCATTATTAACTATAGAAATAACTTGTGAAGAGAAATAATCGAAATTTCCAATGCTAATTAGATTAATATTAAAGTTTTTTAAGATAAATCTTTTTTCTTTTTTATTAATTCCTTCTTGATCACCTATAATAAATATGGGATCTTTTTTAATTTCTATTTCTCTTATGTCTTTTCCTTTTTTATCTAAAAGATAAATATTTCTATGATTATAATCTTTAATTAAATTTCTAAGACTTTTTTTCTCTATAAAACATCCTGGAAATACTTCAGTTTTTTTATCTTTTTTATATTTGAATAACATTCTTTTTAATAATCCACCAACATCTTTTTTTGAGATTGGAATTTCTTTATCATAAATAAATTCTATATGTTTAGGAGCATCGGGTGGACCATCTAATATTAAATTTAATTTAACATCTTCTCTTATTCTATTAGAAAGAAAAAATGAAGAGATAACTGCATGACAAGCAATATCCAATCTACCTGCACTCATCAAATCTTTAAAGTTTCCTGATGTTCTTCCTTTAGCCGAATAATAAATAAATTCTCTCATATTAACTGCTCCCGCCGGGATTTGAACCCGGGTCTTCGCCTCGAGAGGGCGACGTCCTTGGCCGGGCTAGACTACAGGAGCATAATATAAACCTCTTTTATGTATTTTATAAAACTTATGTTAAGATTTGATAATTTTTATAAAAATACTTGTTAAAAAATCTAGATGACTAAAGTGACCAAAGCTTTGATTACTGGAATAACAGGACAAGATGGAGCATATATAGCAGAGTCTCTCTTAAGCAAAGGCTATCAAGTTTTTGGAATGTATAGGAGAAGAGCTACAGACCCATTTGATAATATAGATCATATTAAAAATAAAATAAATTTAGTTTCTGGAGATTTGTGTGATGGTCATTCAATTCAAGAAGTAGTTGAAGAAACAAATCCAGATGAGGTTTATAATTTAGGGGCTCAATCTTTTGTAAAAGTTAGTTTTAATCAACCACATGTAACTAGAGATATAAATTTTTATGGTGTTGATAGATTGCTCCACTCTTTATTTAGATTCAATAAAAAAATAAGGTTTTATCAAGCTTCTACTTCAGAAATGTTTGGAGACGTTTTAGAAACACCTCAAAGTGAATTTACTCCATTTAATCCAGTTAGTCCATATGGAGAAGCAAAATTAGCAGCTCATGAATTAGTAAAAGAGTATAGAAAGAGAGGGATGTTTTGTTGTGGTGGAATTTTATTTAATCATGAGAGTCCTAGAAGGGGATTACAATTTGTAACTAGAAAAATAACACATTCTGTAGCTAAGATACATTTAGGGTTACAAGATAAACTTAGTTTAGGAAATTTAAATGCAGAAAGGGATTGGGGTCATGCTATAGACTATGTAGAAGCAATGTGGTTGATGTTACAACAAGATACTCCAGATGATTATGTTATTGCAACAGGTAAGAAAATAACAGTTAGAGATTTTGTAGAATTAGCTTTCAAAAAAATAGGTAGAGAGATAGAATGGGTTGGTGAAGGGTTAGATGAGAAGGGTTATTCAAATGGACAAGTTGTTGTAGATGTTGATGAAAAATTCTTTAGACCTAATGAAGTAAATTTGCTGCTTGGAGATCCAAGTAAAGCTAAAAAAGAGTTAGGATGGGAACCACGTGCATCTCTTGAAGATTTAGTTTTTAGTATGGTGCAAAATGATCTTACTCTATTAGAAAAGTAGCCCTACCTGGATTCGAACCAGGGTTAATGGGCCCAGAACCCATTGTGATTGACCACTACACTATAGGGCTATATCATAAAAGCTCTATGAATACTTATAAATATTAACTCATAAAAATTTTTATGAAAGTTGAGGAAATTCTGAAAAAACATAAAATAGAATATAAGATTGTAAAACATGATAGGCAAGTTATAAAATCAACAGATTTAGAAAATAAAAATGTAAAAAAAGAGGATGTTTGTAAAACTATTATACTAAAAACAAGAAATGGAAAATATTTGGCTGTATGTATTAAAGGAGAAGATAGGATAGATACTAAAAAAGTTAGAGAGATTATAGAAAAAAAAGTTGATGTTGCATCTCATGAAAGTGTGGAAAAGTCTACAGGATTAAAAGTTGGGGAGATTTGTCCTCTATTGATTAACATGCCTATAATCATGGATAAAAAAGTTTTTGATAAAGATAAATTACATTTTGGTTCAGGTAATTTGTATCATGATTTAATAATCAATCCAAAAGATTTAGAAAAAGTTATTAAATTTAAAATATGTGATGTAAGAAAAGATGAGTGAAGAAAAAGTTTCTTTTAAAAATAAAAAAGGGAAGAAGATTGTTGGAATATTACATACTCCAAAGAAAGAACATATTCATCATAAAATTCCTTGTGTGATAATATGTCATGGTTTTACAGGGTTCAAAGAAGAAACACATTTAGTTAATTTATCTAAAGAATTAGAAGATTATGATATTGCTTCATTAAGATGTGACTTTACCAATTCTGGAGAAAGTGAAGGTTCTTGGGAAGGATTAAAAACTAGTGAAGAGATTGAAGATCTAAAATCTATTATTGATTACGTTGAACAAATAGATTTTGTTGATAAAAATAAAATAGGGGTAGCAGGACATTCTTTAGGTGGACTAGTTTCAATAATTACTGCATCACAAGACTTTAGAATAAAAGTTTTAGTAACTTTAGCTGCAGTAGATGATCCTAAAGAAAAATCAATAGTATGGGTAAAAGATATGGAAAAATGGAAACAAATTGGATATCATATTTTTAGTAATATTAAATATATTAAAATTAAGATAGGATATGGATTTTGGACTGATCTTAAAAAATTTAGTAATTCTACTAATATAAAAAAAGTTAAAGTTCCATTATTAATATTACATGGTGATAAAGATAAAGTTGTTCCTTTAAGTCATGGAGAAAAGATTTATAAAAACGCAAATGAACCAAAACTTTTAAGAATTATAGAAGGAGCAAATCATTTATTCAGTGGAAAAGCAATCTTAGCATTAACAGTAAAATATGCTGTTGATTGGTTTGCTAAATACCTAAAATGAGAGAACCTACATCAATGGACGAATGTGTGTATCATACTATTCAAACTATTGGGAAAGGCAAAGCAAGATTATGGGTTCTTAGAGAAAATTGTCTTGAATGTGGGAAAGCTTTAATGTCCAAACCAAAAGACCCTAAGACAGGAAGATTCAAAACAAGATCTAAAGAATATATTTGTTCTGAATGTGGCCATACTGAAGATATTGAAGAATATGCTGAAAAATTAAATGCAAGTATCCAATATACTTGTCCTAAATGTGAACATAAAGGAGAATTAGAAGTTCCATTTAAAAGGAAAAAAACAAAATTTTTTGATGAAATGAAGAAAAAAGAAGTCCGTAAATTAGCTTTAATCTTTAACTGTCAAAAATGTAATGAAGAAATTAAAGTTATCAAACTAAAGTAATTCTGAAATTGAGGCAAACATTTATAAATAGCATTTAAGCATATTCTCTTACCCTACCGATCAAAAGAGAGATAAAATGTATAAAAATGTATAAATCAGCCGCTGATTCTGTTAGTTAGTTAAAAATGCCAAATAAAAAATCACCTAGGAAAGGAAGTTTACAGTTTTGGCCCAGGAAGAGAGCCAAACGTAGCTATGCTTCTATTAGATCATGGCCTAAGTTAAATGATACAAAGTTGATGGGTTTTGCTGGCTATAAAGCAGGCATGACACATATTATATTAAAGGATAATTCAAATGCAACAACTAAGGATGAATTGATATCTCAACCTGTTACAATTATTGAATGTCCTCCATTAAAACCTCTTTCTTTAAGATTTTATCAAAATACAGTGAAAGGACCTAGATGTGTTTCAGAGTTATTTGCTAAAAATTTAGATAAAGAATTAATTAGAAAAATAAAAACTCCAAAAAAATCTAATGAATCTAAAGATTATAATGATATTAGATTAGTTGTTTATACTCAACCAAAATTAACAAACATTGGAAAGAAGAAACCAGAGATATTTGAATTAGAGATTTCAGGAGATAAAGAAAAAAAATTAGGGTTTGCTAAATCATTATTGGATAAAGAAATTAAGATTAATGATGTGTTTAAAGAAGGACAATTTTTAGATGCACACGGGATAACAAAAGGAAAAGGTTTCCAAGGAACTGTAAAAAGATTTGGGGTTCACATAAGACAACATAAATCTGAAAAAGTTAAAAGAGGGGTTGGAAGTTTAGGTCCTTGGACTCCAAAAAGAGTTTCTTTTAGAGTACCTATGCCTGGTAAGATGGGTTATCATAAAAGAACTGATTATAACAAATGGTTAGTAAAAATTGGAGATAAAGTTGAAGAAATAAATCCAAAAGGTGGATTATTACAGTATGGATTAGTAAAAAATAATTATGTTTTGTTAAAAGGATCTATTCCAGGATCAAGAAAAAGATTAATCATATTAACAGAGCCATTAAGATCAAAAAAAGAATCACAACAAGTTGAAATAGATTACATAAGTTTAGAATCAAAACAATGAAAGTAGAAATATTAAGTTTAGAAGGGAAGAAATCTGGAGATATAGATTTACCTACTCAATTTGATGAAGAATTAAGAATAGATTTAATCAAAAAAGCAGTTTTAGTTATCCAAGCAAGAAATAGACAACCTTATGGTGCAAGTGAAAGAGCAGGAAAAGATTATTCTGCAAAATTATCAAGAAGAAGAAGGAAATATAAAACACCTTATGGTAGAGGAGTTTCTAGAATACCAAGAAAAACAACTTGGAGAAGAGGAACACAGTTTGGATGGGAAGGTGCATTAGCTCCTGGAACTACAGGCGGAAGAAAAGCTCATCCACCAAAAGCAGATAAAATTTGGGATAGAAAGATTAACATAAAAGAAAGGAAAAAAGCAATAAGATCTGCTATTGCCTCAACAATAAATAAAGATTTAGTTAAAAAAAGAGGACATTTATTCGATGCTGTCCCTTTAATCTTAGAAAATAAATTAGAAGGATTGTCAAAAACTAAAGAAATACTAAACGTGATGAATAAAGTTGGATTAGATAAAGAACTAGAAAGAGTAAAGATAAAAAAGATTAGAGCTGGTAAAGGTAAGAATAGAGGAAGAAAATACAAAACTAAAGTAGGTCCACTAATTGTAGTGTCAGAAAATTGTAAATTAGAAAAATCAGCTATAAATATTCAAGGTGTAGATATAATCAAAGTTAGTAATCTTAATGCAGAAGTATTGTCTCCTGGAACTGATCCTGGAAGATTAGTTGTATGGACAGAAAAATCAATAGAAAAATTAGGGAAGGAAAATTTGTTTGTATAAAATGGAATTAAATAATGTTATAAGATACCCATTAGCAACTGAAAAATCAGTTAGATTAATGGAAGCTGAAAATAAATTAATATTTATAGTAGATAAAAAATCAAAAAAACAAGAGATTAAAGAGGCAGCTGAATCATTGTTTAACATAAAAGTTGCTAATGTTAATACAACCATACTAATATCAGGAAAGAAAAAAGCATATTTAACATTATCAAAAGATACTCCAGCAATAGATGTTGCAACACAATTAGGATTGATATAAATGGGAAAGAGATTAATAACACAAAGACGTGGAAGAGGAACTTTTGCTTACAAAGCACATAGTCATAGGTATAAAGGTTCAATAAAAAATGTTTTATCAAAAGAAAATCTGAAAGGAGAGGTTATAGATATAATAAAATGTCCAGGACATACTGCTCCATTAGTTAAAATTAATTATGAAAATGGAGAACAAATATTAATGCCCGCTCCAACTAAGATTAAAATTAAAGATGAAGTTTCTATAGGAGAGAATGTTCCAATAAAAAATGGAAATATTCTTCCATTAAAAAACATTCCAGAAGGTACAATAATATATAATATTGAATCCAAGCCAGGCAAGCCTACATTTTGTAGAAGTGCAGGATCTTTTGCAAGAGTTATTTCAAGATCATCTAAAAATGTTATGATTAAATTTACTTCAAAAAAAGAAAGATCATTTAATTCAGAGTGTAGAGCTACAATTGGGGTAGCTGCTGGTGGTGGTAAAAGAGACAAACCATTTGTTAAAGCTGGTAAGAAATGGCATATTATGCATGCTAAAGGGAAATTATATCCTAGAACATCTGGAGTAGCAATGAATGCTGTTGATCATCCATTTGGTTCTGGAAGAGGAAGACATGTTGGAAAGTCTAAAATTCCACCAAAACATGCCCCACCAGGAAGAAATATTGGGTTGTTAAGACCTAGAAAGACTGGAAGAGGTGGAAAGAAAGGATAAAATGGCAACTAAGGATACATATAGGGGGAAAACATTAGAAGAATTACAAAAGATGGAATTAAAGGATTTGATAAAGCTACTTCCAGCTAGAGCTAGAAGAACATCAAAAAGAGGATTAACAGATCCACAAAAAAAATTAATGGAAAAAATAAAGAAATTCAAAGAACAAAATAAAACTAAGCCAATAAAAACACATTGTAGAGACATGATTGTTCTTCCTGAGATGGTAGGATTAACATTAAGAATTCATGGCGGAAAAGACTTTACTACAGTTTTGATCACTGAAAAAATGATTGGAAGATATTTAGGAGAGTTTTCACTAACAAGAAAGATAGTAAGCCACTCTGCACCAGGAGTAGGAGCAACAAGATCAAGTGCAGCTGTATCAGTTAAATAAAAATGGAAAAGAAAACTAGAGCAATAGGGAGAGACTTACCAATCTCAACAAAACAAAGTATAGAAATTTGTAATTATATTAGAGGTAGATCTGTTAAAAAGTCTAGATATATATTACAAAAAGTTATTGAAAAAGATATGGCCATTCCATTCAAGAGATTTAATAGAGATATGGGACATAGAAAAGGAAGAATGGCTGCTGGAAGATATCCTATAAAATCATGCCAAAATATACTAAAAATATTAAATTCAGCAGAAAGTAACGCAATTAGTAATGGATTGAATGTTAATAATTTATTTATTAAAAATGCAATTACAAACAAAGCATCTCAACCATTACATACTGGAAGAAAGATTAGGAGAAAAATGAAAAGATCTCATGTTGAGATCATATTGGAAGAAAAAAATGATAGAAAAGAAGTTCACAAACCAAAAAATTAAGGAATTGCAAGTACAATCTTACATCCTATCTCAGTTAAGTAGAGGGGGATGTAGTAAAATTGAGATAAAAAGAACCCCATTAGGAGAAAGAATTGTAGTTTACACTTCAAGACCTGGATTGATTGTTGGAAGGAAGGGAGAAACAATTCAAAGACTAACAACTGCATTAAAAACTAGATTTAAGATGGAAAATCCTCAAATAGAAATAGGAGAAATAAATAATGCTGATTTAGATCCTTATTCAGTTGCAGATAGAATAACTTATGTTTTAGAAAGATTTGGACCTAGAAGATTTAAGTTTATAGGATATGATACTTTATCAAAAATAATTAAAGCAGGAGCTATTGGCGCAGAGATAGTTATTGGAGGGGCAGGAGTTCCTGGTGCTAGATCTAAATCATGGAGATTCTCGGCTGGTTATTTGAAAAAAGCAGGAGACATTGCAGATAATAAAATTCTAAAAGCACAAACTGTAGCTAAACTAAAAAGAGCAACAGTCGGAATAAAAGTTAGTATTATGCCTCCTGGTTTAAAACTTCCAGACAAGCTTGAATTCAAAGACCTTGAAATTAAAGTAGAAGAGATTGAAGAAGTTAAGGAAGAATTAAAACCTAAAGCCAAGAAAGAAGTAAAAAAAGAGACTAAAGAAAAGAAGACAAAAAAAGAAGATAGAAAAAAGAAGAAAACAACAAGGAAGAAAAAAGAAGAAAAATAAAATGGCTATAATTAGAAAGAAAGAATTGAAACAAATGAATAAAAATCAATTAGATCAAAGATTTAATGATTTAAAAAAAGAATTAATGAAGATTAATACTCAAAAATCTACAGGAACAAATATAGAAAACCCAGGTAGAGTCAAAGAAATAAAAAGAACAATGGCAAGAATATTAACAAGACTTACTGAAAGTTTTGAGGAGGTTAATCAAAAGACATGAGTGAAATAGACCCTATAACTGGTTTGCCAAAAGAATTAGGTGTTTGGGAAGAACTAGTTAAAGAAGAACAAAGGATAAAGATAAAGACTGTTAAGAGAAAGTTTGGAAAATTAACAACTTTAATTGGAGGATTAAATAAAAAAGATGTTAACATAAAAGACATCGCTAAAAAACTTAAATCCAAACTTGCTTGTGGTGGGACAGCAAAAGATGACACTATTGAATTGCAAGGTGATCATGCAAAAAGAGCAAAAGAAGAGCTCATAAAACTAGGATTCGCAGAATCTACAATTCAGATAGAAAAATAAGATGACAATAAAAGACATCATAAGACATGAATTAATAGGATTGACTATAGAGATAACAGAATCAAAAAACAATTCATTGATTGGATTAAAGGGAAAAATAATAGATGAAACAAAAAACACATTAACATTGGAAACGAAAAAAGGAATTAAAAAAATAATAAAATCACAAATAAAATTCAAGATTAAAAATAATGATCAAATGATAGAAATTGACGGGAAATTAATAGTTAATAGACCTGAAGATAGAATTAAAAGGATAAGAAAAATATGAAAACAAAAAATTTAGTTATTAAAAAAGGAAATCCATTATCACTTAGAGGAAGAACTTTTACAGGAACTGTTACAAAGATGGGCAGCCAAAAAACAGTAACAATAGAATGGTCCAGATTATTTTATATTCATAAATATGAAAGATATGAAAAAAGAAGTAGTAAAGTAAAAGCACACAAGCCAGATGAAATAAAAGTAGAGATAGGTGATACAGTTAAGATTATAGAGACTAGACCGATCTCAAAAACAAAGAATTTTGTTGTGTTAGAGGTAATGAAATGAAAGCAATAAAGGCAAAAACAACTAAAGGAATTCCAGTTGGAGCTAGAGT
The DNA here is from genome assembly GCA_030745695.1 of Candidatus Nanoarchaeia archaeon. GTDB lineage: Archaea > Nanobdellota > Nanobdellia > SCGC-AAA011-G17 > JACPNG01 > JACPNE01. Next base: position 13,962 of record JASLOB010000003.1, read on the forward strand.
AATAGCTTGTGATAACTCAGGAGCTAAGATTGTTAGAATATTTACTGTTAAAGGTTACAAATCTGTTAAACGTAGATTGTCTTCAGCAGGTGTAGGAGATTTAGTAATGGGCTCTGTTAAGGAAGGCCGTCCAGATATAAGAAAACAAGTAGTTCATGCTATAGTTGTAAGACAAAAAAAAGAATATAGAAGACCTAATGGACAAAGAGTAAAATTTGAAGATAATGCTGTAGTTATATTAAAGGATGATAAAGGAAATCCTAGAGGTACTACAATTAAAGGACCAATAGCTAAAGAAGTTGTTGAAAGATGGTCTGGAATAGGTAAAATAGCGAGTGTTGTTGTGTAAAATGAAATCATGGATAAAATCTTGGAAATCTAGTGTACAACCAAAGAAGCAACGTAAATATAGACAGAATGCTCCTTTACATATCAAACATAGATTATTATCTGTTAACCTATCAAAAGATTTGAAAAAAAGATATAATATGAGAAATGTAGAAGTAAGAAAAGGAGACACAGTAAAAGTGTTAAGAGGACAATACAAGAATAAATCTGGGATTATTAGTAATGTTGATTTAAAAAAATTAAAAGTTAATGTAGATGGAATAGAAAATGTTAGGAAAGATGGTACTAAAAATTTTTACCCATTTGATCCTTCAAACTTACAAATAACTGAGTTGTTTTTAGATGATAAAAAGAGAAAATTGAAAGTAGGAGAGAAAAATGTCACATCTTAAAACAATAAATGCTCCGAAGATTTGGCCTGTAAAGAAGAAGAAAACAAAGTTTGTAGTTAGATCTCATCCAGGACCTCATCCTATGAATAGAGGGATAACTCTTAATTTATTATTAAAAGAGGTACTTAATTTTGCTAAAACAACAAGAGAAGTTAAGAAAATTTTGAATGGTAAACAAATTATAGTCGATAAGATGGTTAGAAAAGAACACAAATTTCCAGTAGGTGTTATGGATGTAGTTGATGTTCCAAAAACAAAAAAACATTATAGATTATTAATAAATGAAAAAAAGAAATTAGTAGCTAATGAAATAAAAGAAGCAAATTCAAATTTAAAACCTCTAAAAATAATAGGTAAGAGAATATTAAAGAAAAAGAAGATACAAATTAATTTGTTTGATGGAAAAAATATACTTGTTGATAAAGATTTGTATAAAGTTGGAGATACCATAGTTTATAATCTTTCTACTAACAAAATTGAATCTCATTTAAAGTTAGATAAAAAAGCAAAAGTTTTCATTACAGATGGAAATTATCAAGGTAGAGTTGGAGAAGTACAAGAGATAAAAAAAGAAACTAAGGATGATAGAATTGTAGTGAAAGATAAAAAAAATAGTTTTGAAACACTAAAAAAATATGCATTCGTTATAGACGAAAATATAATCAAATAAAATGAAAGAAATTAAAGTAGATAAATTAACATTGAACATTGGAACTGGAGAGCCAGGAGATAAATTAGAGAAAGCCATGAAATTATTAAAGGATATATCAAATATGAAACCAGTTACAACAAAAACAGAAAAAAGAATCCCTGGTTGGAAGATAAGACCAGGATTACAGATTGGTTGTAAAGTCACATTAAGAAAACAAAAAGCAATAGAAACTTTAAACAAATTATTTTCATCCATGGATAAAAAAATAGAAGCTAAAAAATTTGATGATAATGGAAATTTTTCATTTGGAATTAAAGAGTATTTGGAAATTCCAACTATTGAATATGATCCAGAGATAGGAATTATTGGATTAGAAGCAGCTGTAACATTGAAAAGACCTGGATTTAGAATAAAAGATCGTAGACTTAGAAAAAGAAAGATACATAGAAGTCATAAAATAACAAAACAAGAAGCAATGGATTTCATAAAAAAAGAATTTAACATGGAGATATTACAATGACTACTAGCTCGCATACAAAGATGTTAAGACAACTTAAAACCAAGCCAGATATAGCTAAAAAATTCCTTAAACATAATGCTCCAAAATTAAGATCACATGGTAAAAACAAAAAACATTGTAAGTTATGTGGAACAACAAGGGGGATGATAAGTAGCTATGCTTTAAACATTTGTAGAAGATGTTTTAGAGATAACGCAAAAAATTTAGGATTTAAGAAATATAGTTAAAATGATGAACGATACATTAGCAGCAGCATTATCCAATATAGGTAACTCAGAAAGAATAGGAAAACCAATTTGTTTAGTTAAACCTCTATCTAAAACTCTTAAGAATGTTTTAGAGATAATGAAGAATAATCATTATTTAGGAGACTATAAAATTATTGAAGATGGTAAAGGGAATTTAGTTGAAATCAATCTTTTAGGAAAAATAAATGAAATTGGAGTAATAAAACCAAGATTCTCTGTTAAAAAACAAGATTTTGAAAAATTTGAAAAAAGATTTCTTCCAGCAAAAGACTTTGGATTCATTATTGTCTCTACTCCTAAAGGAATGATGACACATTTAGAAGCTAGAGAAAAAAATTTAGGAGGAAGATTAATTTCTTTTGTTTATTAAAATGATAGATATAAATGAAGAGATCCAATTGATGGAAGGAGTTAATGTAGAAGTTATAGATAATATAGTTAAGGTAGAAGGATCTCAAGGAAAATTAGAAAGAAGATTCGCATATCCAAATATAGAGTTAAAAAAACAGGAAAATAAAATTCAATTAACCTCAAAAAAAGCTTCTAAGAGAGAGAAAAGAATGATCAATACTTTCAAGGCTCACATTAAAAATATGATTAAAGGAACATCAGATGGATTTGAATATAAATTGAAAGTTTGTTCTAGTCATTTTCCTATGACTGTTACAGTTGAAAATAATTTTGTCGTTATTAAAAATTTTTTAGGAGAAAAAGTTCCAAGAAAAGCGAAGATAGCAGAAGGAGTAGATGTAAAAGTTGAAGGAAATGAAGTTTTAGTTAAGGGAATAGATTTAGAAAAAACAGGACAAACAGCAGCAAATATTGAATCTTCTTGTAAAGTAACAAATAAAGACCGAAGAGTATTCCAAGATGGAGTGTATATCTATGAAAAAGGACAGTAAAGAATTATTAGAATTGAGAAATGAAATGAAATCAAAAAAGCCTAATTTTCTTAGACAGGACGCTCATAAAATTAAAGGATTAAAAAAGAAATGGATAAAACCAAAGGGAGTCCATTCAAAGATGAGATTAAAATTAAGAAGTTATAGAAAACAAGTATCTATAGGTTACTCTTCTCCTAAAGATGTTAAATATTTAAATAGAGAAGGATTCAAAGAAGTATTAGTTAATAATCTTAATGATTTAACAAAGATTAAGGATAATGAAATTGTTTTGCTATCTTCTAAATTAGGATTAAAAAAGAAAATTGAAATATTAAAAAAAATAAAAGAGTTAGGATTCAAAATTTCAAACTTAAAAAATGCAGATACTTTTGTTAGTAATATTGAAAATTTACTAAAAGAGAAGAAAAAGAAGAGAGAAGAAGTAAAAGCTAAGAAAGAAGTGAAGAAAGAGGAAGAGAAAAAAGAAGTAAAAGCTATAGAAGGAGAAGAAGTAAAAGAGAAGAAAGAAAAAGAGGAAAAAGAAGCTAAAAGAAAAGTATTGGAGAAGAGAACATCTAAAGAAAAATGAATCTAAGTACTCAAAAAAGATTATCATCTGAAATATTAAAGGTTGGTAAGGATAGAGTATATTTTGATCAAACTAGATTAGAAGATATTAAAGAAGCTCTTACAAAAGAAGATATTAGAGGATTGATAAAAGATAGAGTAATCCAAAAGAAACCACAAACAGGGGTTTCAAAATCAAGATTCAGAAAAAAATTAGTTCAAAAAAGGAAAGGAAGAAAACAAGGTCAAGGAACAAGAAAAGGTAAAAGAACTGCTAGATTATCTAGAAAATCAAATTGGATGATCCATGTAAGAGCACAAAGAAATTTAATAAAAGAACTAAAAAATAAAAAAGTAATTGATAGTACAAAATACAGAGAATTGTATAATAAAGTAAAAGGTGGATTTTTCAGAAGTAAGAGACACATTAAATTATATTTAGGTGGAGAAAAATGAGTTATTTGAAAAGAAAAAGGATTGGACTAACAAATTATAAGAAAAGATTAAGTTTAGTTTCATCTAAAAAGCATAGATTAGTAGTTAGAAGATCACTAAATAATATTACTGCACAAATTGTTGAATACAAAAATGAAGGAGATATAGTATTAATATCTGCAAATACAAAAGAACTAGCAAAATATGGTTGGAAATGTTCTACAAAAAATATTCCTTCTTCTTATTTAACTGGCTTGTTGATTGGCAAAAAAGCAACTAAAAAAAACATTAAAGATTCAATATTAGATATAGGGTTACAAAGGCCCATCAAAAAAGGAGTTTTATATGCTTTATTAAAAGGGGCAATAGATTCAGGATTAAATATAGATCACAATAAAAATATTCTTCCAGAAGAATCTAGAATAAAAGGAGAACATATTGCAAACTTTACTAAGTTAGATAGTGCATCATCTTTCCAATTTTCTAAATACAAAAAAAATAATTTAGATCCTAAACAAATTACTGAAAATTTCAATCAAACTAAGGAGAACATAGTAAAAAATGCCTGAAGAAATTGTTAAAGAAGTTGTAGAAGAGACTAAAGTAGTTGAGGAAGTAAAAGAGAAAGAAGTAGAATCTCAACCTACAATCTTAGATTCATGGAATCCAAAAACAGATTTAGGAAAGAAAGTAAAATCTGGAGAAATAAAAGATATTGATTATATTTTAGATAATGGATTAAAAATAATGGAATTAGAGATAGTAGATTATTTACTTCCAAACATTGAATCAACTTTAATTTTATTGGGACAAAGTAAAGGAAAATTTGGTGGTGGTAAAAGATCTGTATGGAGACAAACTCAAAAAAAGACTAAAGAAGGAAACAAACCAAAATTCTCATCTTTAGTTGCAGTTGGAAATAAAGATGGTTATGTTGGAATTGGAATTGGGAAAGCAAGAGAGACTGTTCCAGCAAGAGAAAAAGCAATAAGAAATGCTAAACTAAATTTAATCAAAATAAAGAGAGGATCTGGCTCATGGGAATCTGAAGCAGCAGAACATAACTCAATTCCTTGTAAAGTTGAAGGAAAAGTAGGATCTTCAAGGATTGTATTAATGAGCGCACCAAAGGGAACAGGATTAGTAATAGAGAAAGAATGTGCTAAATTATTAGAGTTAGCTGGAATTAAAGATGTTTATTCAAAAACATATGGTCAAACAAAAACTAAACTAAATTTAATGAATGCATGCTTTAATGCACTGAAAAAATTATCAAAAATAAAAATGAATGGAAAATTTATAGATAAATCTGGAGTTATATCAGGACATGCAAAATAAGATAGCAATAATAAGGATTAGGGGAAATATTCATGTTAAGAAAAAAGTAGTGGATACTATGAATATGTTAAGATTATATAAAAAACATAGTTGTGTAATATTAGATGAAACAAAATCAAATATTGGAATGATAAACAAAATGAAAGATTATGTTACTTGGGGAGAATTAGATAATGATACATTTAAATTATTATTAACAAAAAGAGGAAAACTACCTGGAAATAAATCTTTAACTGAAGAATATCTAAAGGAGAAATTAAATATTTCATATGATGATTTTTCAAAAGAATTTTTTGATTCTAAGAAAAAACTTAAAGATATTCCTGGATTAAAATTATTTTTTAAGTTGAATCCCCCAATTAAAGGATTTGAAAGAAAAGGTATTAAAAAATATTTCTCAATGGGTGGTTCTTTAGGATACAGAAAAGAAAAAATTAATGAATTGATAAAGAGGATGGCCTAATGAAGTTCAAAAGAAAGAAGAATAATAGGTTAAGAGGATCTAACACCCATAGTGGAGGAATGAAAAAGAAAAGGAGAGGAGCTGGTAATAGGGGTGGAAAAGGTATGGCTGGTTCTGGTAAAAGAGCAGATCAAAAAAAGACTTATATTTTAAATCATTATGGAACAAAGTATTTTGGAAAATATGGATTTCATAGTATTAATAAAAAATCTATTAAAATAATAAATTTAGATGAATTAGAAAATTTGAATAAAGAAGAGATAAATCTAAAAGAACTTGGATATAATAAATTATTAGGAAGAGGAAAAATTTCTAAAAAAATAAAAGTTCATGTAGAATACGCATCAAAATTAGCAATAGAAAAAATAAAAGGAAAAGGTGGAGAGGTTATACTAAAATAAGATGGCTTTTCTTGATGTATTATTAAATAATCTTCCTGAAGTTAAAGGCCCAGATCAAAAAAAATTATCATTTAAAGAAAAATTAAAGTGGACATCAATAGTTTTAGTTGGATTCTTTGTTTTGGGTGTAGTTCCTTTATTTGGATTAGGCCAAAATGCATTACAACAATTTGAACAATTATCTATTATTTTAGGAGCTAGTTTTGGTTCTATAATCTCTTTAGGAATAGGTCCAATAGTAACAGCATCCATTGTACTACAATTATTAAATGGATCTGGAATTATTAAATTTGATACAACATCAAGTGAAGGAAGAAAAAGATTTCAGGGAGTACAAAAAATATTAGCAATATTCTTTATTATTTTTGAATCTTTTATTTTTGTGTTATTGGGAGGGTTAGCTCCTTCTTTATTATTAGCTCCAGCTTTGTATAGATCTGTTCAATTTGTTTTGATATTTCAATTAATTTTAGGTGGGATCTTAATATTATTTATGGATGAAGTTATAAGTAAATGGGGTTTTGGTTCTGGTGTAAGCTTATTTATAGCAGCAGGAGTTTCATCTCAAATATTTATAAGAGCATTCTCTCCTTTAACTGCAACAGGATTGATAGCTTTTGGAACTTCTCAAGCTCCAGTTGGCCAATTTTGGGTGTTGATAAGATCTATAATAAGTAGTAATATTACAGGAGCAATATTAGCATTCTCAGCAATATTTTTTACTATACTAATATTTTTAATAGCAGTTTATGGACAAGCCATGAAAATAGAAATTCCTCTAAGCTTTGGAAGGGTTAGAGGTTATGGTGTTAGATGGCCTTTAAACTTTTTATATACAAGCAACATCCCAGTTATACTAATAGCTGCATTAATAGCGAATATACAATTATGGGCTAGATTATTAGAAAGTAAAGGTTATGCTTTATTGGGAACATTTGCTGGTTCTCAACCTGTTTCAGGAGTAGTATCTTGGTTATTCCCACCAAATTTAGTTCAAGCAGCTATAACAGGAGGATTATCATTAGATTTATTAACTAAATCATTAATTTATATGATATTTTTTATTTTAGGATCTATAATGTTTTCGATATTTTGGGTTCAAACATCTGGAATGGATGCAGCATCCCAAGCAAAACAAATAATGTCATCAGGATTACAAGTTCCTGGATTTAGAAGAGATCCAAGAGTCATAGAACAAATTTTATCAAGATATATATTTCCATTAACTGTTATGGGTGGAGCTACTATAGGATTGTTAGCAGCTTCAGCTGATTTATTAGGAGCATTAGCACAAGGTACAGGAATATTATTAGCAGTAATGATTATATATAGGTTATATCAAGAGATAGCACAACAACATATGATGGATATGCACCCTATGTTAAGAAAGATGATGGGTAAATAAAATGGTATTAGAAGGATTTTTTAATGCAATCTTTGGAAGTTTAATAGATTATGATCCATTAATAGCATTATTGGTTATATCATTTATATTAACATTAGTAACAACTTTAGCTTACAAATATTTAACAGATCAAGAAAAAATAAAATTATTAAAAGCTGAAATAAAAGAGATACAAAACGATATTAAAAAATTTAAAGATGATCCACAAAAAATGATGGAATTACAGAAACAATCATTCCAAAAAGGATTTGTTGATATGATGAAACATCAATTCAAGCCTTTATTGTTTACAATGATTCCAATCTTTATTATATTTAGTTGGTTAAGAACAACATATGCTTCAAAAGGGGTATTAATTCCTTTGGTTAATTTTGAATTGTTTGGAACCTATCTTATTTCTGCCATAATTTTTAGTATGATTTTAAGAAAAATCTTAAAAGTACATTAAAATGGAAAAAGAAGAAACACAAAGAAAATATTTGGAATTTCAATCTTTAAATGAACAATTGAAACAATTACAAAATTCTTTATTAAACTTAGATCAACAATTAATTGAACTTAGAAAACTACAAGAAAGTTTAGAATCAACTAAAAATACTAAAGTAGATGAAGAAGTTTTAGTTTTGTTAGGTGCTGGAACTTATATCAAAACAAAATTAAATGATAATAAAAAAGTTTTAATGAATGTTGGTTCAGATAAAATTGTGAATAAAGATATTAATGAATCAATAAACTTAATTAAGTCTCAAATTGATGAGCTTATTAATGTTCATAAAAATATGAATGAAGAATTACAAAATAATACATTAAAATTACAAAAATTACATCAAGAGTTACAAACATCAGTTCCTCAATCATAATTATGAATAAGATCTTACAATATTATTCTAGAAAAGATATTCAGAAGCAGATATTATTATCTTCTAAAAATAGAGAGATAGCTGCAAAATATGGAGATAATTTTGGTAAACGTCCAGATGTGTTACAATTTGAATCTGATTTATTAGAATTGGCAAAAAAAGGAGCTAGTTCATTTCATGTTTCTGTAGAACATTGGTCTAATCCTTTAGATTTAAAAGCAGGGATGTCAAAAAAAGAATTAGATGATTTAAGGATTGGATGGGATTTGTTAATAGACATTGATTGTAAATTCTTAGAGTATTCAAAAATAGCCGCTAGTTTATTAATTGAAGCTATTAAATTTCATGGAATTGATAATATTGGATTAAAATTTTCAGGGAATAGGTCATTTCATATAGGAATTCCTTTTAATTCATTTCCAAAAAAAGTTAATAATGTTTCTACAAATCTATTGTTTCCAGATAGTATCAAAGCTATTGTTTATCATCTAAAGAATTTAGTAAAAGAGCATTTAGCATCTCAAATTTTAGAGATTAATACAATAGATGAAATCTCATCTAGTATAAACAAACCTAGAAAAGATTTGATGAAAAATAATATTTTCGATCCATTTTCTATAATAGAAATAGATGAGTTGTTAGTGTCTAGTAGACATATGTATAGATCTCCTTATTCTTTAAATGAAAAGTCTGGATTAGTGAGTATTCCAATTAAAATAAATCAATTAGATAATTTTAAATTAAGTTCTGCTAAAATAGAGAATGTAAATGGAAATATAAAATTTCTAGATGAAAACTCTCAGGAAAATGAAGCATCTAATCTGATAATTCAATCATTTGATTCTTTTAAGAAGAAAGAAGAGATTAAAGTAGATAAAAATAAAGTAAATAGAATAAAAATAGAGGGAAAAATAAAAACTAATAGATTTCCACCATGTATACAAAAATGTCTAGAAGGACTTAAATCAGATGGAAGAAAAAGAGCTTTGTTCATTTTAATAAATTTCTTAAGAAATATGAATTGGGAGATAGATGAAATTGAAAAATTTTTAATTGAATGGAACAAAAAAAATTATGAACCATTAAAAGATTCTTATATACTATCTCAAATAAAATGGCACAAATCACAAAGTGTTAAATTGCCTCCAAATTGTAGTAATGAATCTTACTATAAAGATTTAGGAATAAAATGTCCAGATAATATTTGTAGTAGAGTAACAAATCCTATAAACTACACTATAAAATTTAAGAAACCTCAATAAGTTTTTTATACAAGTCTTTTTCTTCTTTATTTAATCCTTTAATTTTTCTATTACTTCTTAATCTTTTAACATAAAGTTCTGGTGCATGAATCTCTTTTTTCTTTGTAACTTTTAAAACTCTATGTTTATGTTCAATATATCTAGGCTCGTTTTCTACTTTTATTAATTTCTTGAATAATTCTTTCTCTTGTTTATCTAAATCTTTAAAATCTTTAGTTAACTTAGGGAAGTCTACTTTAATTTTAGATTCTTTTTTTGGCATTCTTGTTATTTTTGGTTCAACTCTCTCAAAGCTTTCTACATCATACTCTCTAATTTCTGGAGGTAAAATCTTAGGCATCTTAATTTTTGGTTTTGGTTCAATAGGTTTTACTTCTAGAATTTCTAGTGGTTTAGGTGGTTTAATTTTAGGTTCTACTTTAATCTTAGGTTTCATCATTTTATGAATACTATCAAGAATTTCTCTTTCTTTTGATTCTACTTCTACAATTCTTCTTTTTTCTTCTAGTTTTATATTTTTAAGTAAATCCTTTATTGCTTCACTTAATCTTTTTTCTTTTTTTCTCAAAAATAAATATTCCTTATGTTCTAATCCTTTAATCTTATGTAAAACTTCTTTAGCACCATCAATAAAATCATTTTCATGGTCTCTAATAACTTTAATATTCTTTTTTTCTGCTTTCTTCAAATTGTTTATTAAGTTGTTTAACTCATCCATGATATTTACTTTACGTTTTTTGAATAATTTAATCTCTCTCTTCTCTAAGTTCTTTACATTATTCATAATTTGGATTAATCTATCTCTACCACTAATTATTTTACTACCTACTCTATCAACAGACTCTTCTTTACGTTTTTTGAATAATTTAATCTCTCTCTTCTCTAAGTTCTTTATTCTATATAAAAATCCAATAAATTCATCTGTAAAATACTTTTTAGTTCCTCTTAGTTCTTTAATTCCTTTTAATTCTAAGAGTTTTAATTCTTGGATTAGATCATCTACTTTATTTTTGAAGAAAGGTATTTTATCATGGATTACAACACTTTTTTCTTTTGAAGTTACTATATCTACCATTCTCTTTGTAAGTTGATTTAATTCTCTTTCTTCTTTAATTTGGGTAGAATTTTCTATTTTATGATTAAGATCACTTAACTCATGGGCAAATTTTTCTTCATACTCTATTGGCATTTTATAATATAATATCATTAATTTTGAGTAGATCTCTCTAGATTTTTCTGGATTAGAATTTATAAATTTATCACAGCTCTTGATTAAACTAGATAACTTCCTTTCTTGGGCTTTAGAACTTATAATCTCAAAAATAGTTGGTGATTCTTTGATCTCTATTTCTTTTTCTTTGATCTCTATTCTTTTTTTATTTACTTTTAATTTAGGTATGGTTATTTTAGTTTTAGGTTTCAAAATTCTTAATCTTTCAAAAATTCTTCTTTTATTGGTGACATATTCTGTTCTTGCTCTAGTAAACATATCTCTTCTAATCGCTCTAAAAATTCTTGTTACATTTATTATATCTATAATCTTATCAAAAAATCCATATTCTAGTTTTTTTCTTTTACTATACTTTTTAACAATTAACTCAAAATTATTAATTAGTTTATTTAAATCTTTTTTAGAAATCTCTTCTTTATTGTATTTTATATCTTCTATTTCCTGAGAAAAAGGAATTATAACTTCTTTTCCTTTTTTAATATGGTTCTCTAATTCTTCATGTGTAAATTGTCTATTTATATCAAATGTATATGAAAAAAAATCTTTTGATAATCCAGAAAATTGATTGAATTTTTCATTTACATCAAGTTTTTTAGTTCTAGATTTAAAACTATCAAATTCCTTTCTATAATCTATAAATATTTCTTCTTTCTTCTTCTTTTTTATACCAATTTTCTTTTTTGGGAATATTCCTTTTATATTTGGTAGATTATCTCTAATGTATATGAATAAAAAGAATAAAATTCCCATTAGTATAAGAACTAATGGTAATAAAACTATTATTGAATAATTTTGTCCTAATATACTAATCTCTTGAGCTGAAACTAAAACAGAACTTAAGATTATAAATAAAAAAATCCACCCCTTCATGTATAATTTTATTATATTGATAGTATAAAAATCTTGTTATAGTTTAATTAACACTCTTCTTAAGCTTTCATAAATGTGTTTTATTTCTTTTTTATTATATTCTTCTTTTTGAAGATGTTTAAACAAGCTAATAATCTCTTGCTTTAAGTCTCCTTGAATATTTCTTTTTTCTAAAGCTAAATCTAATATGTACAAACTAGAATATTTTTTAATTTTTAAAAATCTGAAAAAAAATGATTCTGTCAAATCTAATATCTTTTCATCATCATCTTTATATTTAACAAGTCTAGCTAAAAATGATTTTTTTATTGATTTCTTATTCTCTTTTATTATTAATAGATTGATTATATTATTTCTAAAAACAAAAAGTAGGATGATGATGATAATTATTGACGTTATTAATGATAGATTGATACTTTCAAAAAATCCAGGTGGAGATTCTATACCTTCATTTGATAATGATATACCAAAATTAAATTGTGGTTTTAAATTTTCATCATAACCAGCAATTAAGTTAACTTCTTCATTAACACTTATAAATAATTTGTTATTTCTAAATTCAGAATCTAATCTTTTAATCTTTTCTTTTGCTATATCTTTTATTACTCCATCAAATGCATCTTGAAATACTTCTAATTTTTCTATTTCTGGTTTAATTTCTTCAAAAGTCTCTTTTGGTAGGGTTGTTATTGATTTTGTTTTATTTAAAGTGAATCTTATAATCTCTGAACCTTGCCATCCAGGTTGAGAACTTATTATTGCTAATCCAGTCTCTTGATTTATATCTATATTAACATTCTTTGTTTCACTAACTCTATAAGACCCTTCCCCTAAATATTTCTTTAGATCTATTGTATACTGTCCACCAAAAGAATGATATTTAACATCTAATCTTTCATCGCTTTTTGGTACTAACTCTATCTCTTCTTGTGCTATAACTAAATTGATTAATAAGATGAATAAGATGAATAACTCTTTTTTCATTTAATATTAATTTATAAATGTTTATTAAAATTTATCTATCTGATTGTTTATTAATTAATTTTTGAATGTTCTCTTTGGATGGTATGAAATAATAAGATTAAATACTTATATAATGAGATAAAATCATTATAAAAATGTGAAGGAGTATATTATTCTTTAGATATTTTTACTTATTTAATAGTATTATTTACTTAATTAAATAGAAATATTTTTAAATAATGACTTATATAGTAAGATGGGAAATTGGAGGTGTTAGTAATATTTCTCAGAATTAAAGCTGTAATATCTTGTATTTTCTTGTTTTTCTAGATTGTAAATTCTATTTACACATAGAGCAAGGAACAAATTAATGAAAATATGAAAAAAATAAATTTTATTTGGATTTTTATATCAGTTTTATTATTATTAGATATCACCTCTGCTTCTTTAGGAACCTCATCAAATAATAAACTAAGATTAAATCTAAATTCTCTATCTTTTGAACAAAATACTTCAAACATTATTAGAGCATTCTCAAATTATCTAGCATTTAATTCAACTACAACTAATTTTTATTCAAGATTTGGAATATTGAACACTCGTCCTCTTGTTCCATTTTTAAATTTACCTTTAAATGGTTCATTTCATAGAGCAACCCCTGAATTAAATTGGAGTAATTCAACAGATCCTGAACAATTTTCAACTATAAGTTATATAATGGAAGTTTCTGATAATATGAGCTTTCCTTATACAAATTATTCAAACTCTTCAATTAGAGAAACAAATAATGTAACTAGGGACGTTAATCTTACACTACCTGGAGATGCCCCATATTTTTGGAGAATAAAAGCTTTTGATGAATTTGAAAACTCTACATCATTTTCAGAAATAAGAAATTTTACTTTAGATACTACGCTTCCATTAGAATTTAATTTAACCTCTCCAGATAATGATAGTAGTTCTTCAGATGTAACTCCAACACTATTTTGGGATGAAACTGTTGAAATAAACTTTGATAAATATGTAATAGAATTTTCAAATGAAACAGATTTTAGTTTGATAAACTTTACATTTGGAACTGTAGCTTCTGTATCTAACAACTCATTTAGTGGTTGGAATTCTACACAAATATTAGAATATAGAACATGGTATTGGCGTGTAACAGCATTTGACCAAGCAGGAAACTCAAGAACATCTAACACATTTATTTACCATCCAGTACAAGCAGAAGTAGAAGCTGTGCAAGAGATGAAACTTATATTTCAAGGAGGAGGAGGAAGTAAAGGGGGAACAAAAAGATTACAAAGTGTTGCACTAGATATAATACAACCAAGTCCATTATCTTTATTTGCTAATGATACTATAACTACTCCATTATTTATAACAAATAAAGGGGAATCTACATTAAGAGAAATTAATTTAAATGCCTTAACCAATGCAACAAATCTAAATTTAGAATTAACTCAACAAAATATAGGAATATTACTACCTGGACAAACAATAACTATAGATTTAATAATAAGATCTACAGAAGAGACTATTGGAGCGTCTCAACAGGAGATAATAGTAGAAGCTAATGTTCTAGATCCAAGTTTTAAAGATAGTGCTAAGTTCTTTGTTAATTTAATAGAATTTGGATTTGGAGATAAACAAGCTGTTTTAGATAAAATTGAGATTCTAAGAAATATTATAGAAGGAAACCCAGAATGTCTAGAACTTCAAGAGTTGTTAGATCAAGCTGTAGTGTCTCTAGAAAAAGGAGAACACAATAAAGCTTTATCTTTAATAGAAGCAGCTATTAATGCTTGTAGAGATTTACTTGCTTCTTTAGGAAAAGAATTAGTTATTGAAACAGATTATAAAAATTATTACATAGCAATAATTGAGGTGATAGTTGCCCTTATTCTATTTATTTCTATCTATAGATATTATAAAAAGAGGAGAGGTAAAAATCTTAAGCTTAGATAGACTAACAAAAAAAGAGAAGCTTGATTTATTACAAGAGTTAGTCATAGGATTAAAAAAAGATGTAATTGGAACAGAATATAAAAAAGATTATTCATTAACAGAAATTCCTTCATCTATATTTAATGAAAAACTTGGATCTTTAGAAAGTATTGTAAAATATTTAAGAGAAAATCTTAATATTAAAATTTCTAAGATTGCTTCTTTATTAAATAGAAATGATAAAACTATTTGGGCTACATACAATAAAGCAAAGAAAAAATATCCTGAGAAATTTAAAGAACAAGAATCAAAAGCAAATATCCCAGTTTCAATAATTAGTTCTAGAAAATTTTCTGTTTTAGAATCCATTGTTTATTATTTGAAAGAAAATTATGATATAAACTTTCATGAAATCGCTTTAATTCTAAAGAGAAATGATAGAACAATTTGGACTGTTTATCAAAAAGCTAAAAAAAAGGAGAGTAAAAAATGAAAAAAGAAAAAATTAATGGGATGAAAGAGAGAAAAAATGCCTCTCTTTGGAACAAATTATTAATATTTATCCTACTTAATACAATTTTCATTACTTTAACTAGCGTGAGCTCTCTTGCTTTAGTGGATTTGATGGGCTTCGAAGCAAATGTAGCAGATGTAAATGGTGATGCAGTGGGAAGTGCCAATTTGTTTATAGAAATTTTTGATAGTGCTTCAGGTGGAACTTTAGTTTATAATTCAACAGATGATTTCCTAGGAAATATAAGTAGTGGAAAAATTGATGTTATCTTAGGATCAATTAATCAAAACTTAACATTAGAATATGGAAAAGACTATTATATGGAAGTATGGATTGACAATGATGAATTAGACTTTGATGGAAATGAAAGATTAAGATTTCAATCAATAGCTGGAAATGTAACATCTCAAAGAATCTCTCCAAGTAACATAACAACAGTATTAATTGAAGATCAAGCAATTACAGCTGCTAAAATCT
>JASLOB010000004.1 GCA_030745695.1 Candidatus Nanoarchaeia archaeon
TTATTCCTATCTGGGTTGTGCTAGAACTATCTAAATTTTCTAAGTTAAGATTAAAGGAATTAGAAAAAAGAATCATTAGTTATAGGTCAGGGGGCAATGGAAAGATAATTAATAATCCAAAATTACCAATTAAAGTTACCCCTGAATTTGATAGTGTAGTAATACATTTATTTGCAGATGGATATGTAAATAATAAGATCAATACCCCTTCTTATTGTCAAAGAAATGAAGAAGATAGAACTCTTTTTATAACTAAATTAAAGAATATATTTGGTAATTTTGAAGGTGGTCTAGTAGAAAATAAAGTTTTTAGATTTCCTAAATCAATAACTTTTATATTATCTTATTATTACAAAATTTCTAGTTATAAAACTAAAGAATCAACTATACCTAAACAAATATCTAACAAAAGTAAGAATTATAAGCTAGCTTGTATTTTAGCTTTTATATTAGATGAGGGAAATATAAGGGATTGTATTTGTTGTTTTAATACAAATAAAGTTCTGTTATCACAAATTAGATCATTATTTCAAGATTGTGGATATGAATGTAATCCATTGAGATATGGCTCTAATAGGTATTGGTTTAGTATGAAAAATAGATCTATTAATAAACTTCATGAAGATATTATAAAAATTCAATCATCATATCCCACCTGTAGTTTAGGTTCAAAATATGAAAAATTTTATAGATTGGCTATGATGAGGAGATCAGGTAGATGAAACATAAATTAGAGGTAACATTATTATTAATTACTTTGTTCTTTATAGCCCAGATTATAGGATTGTTAGTTGTAGATAAAACATCAGAAAAATTACCTTATGGTATAGAAAGACCAGAAATAGAACAAAGAACAGCATTTCTACCAACTTTTATTGCAATATTAATAATGACATTTTTTATTTATATTTTATTAAAATTTAAATTATATTTTTTATGGAAAATATGGTTTTTTATAGCTGTAATATTTGCTTTATCATTATCTTTTAGTTCATTCATCCCAGAAACTATTGCATTTATACTTGCATTAGTGTTAGCAATCATAAAAGTATTCAAACCAAATGTTTATGTTCATAATCTTACAGAATTGTTTATATATGGAGCATTAGCAGCTATATTTGTTAATGTTTTTAGTATATTCTCTATATCTATATTATTAATTTTAATCTCAATATATGATTATATTGCAGTGTATAAAACAAAACACATGATTACTCTAGCTAAATCTCAATCTAAAGCTAAAATTTTTGCTGGATTCTTTATTCCTTATAAAAAAGAAGTAGCTGTTTTGGGTGGGGGAGATGTTGGATTTCCTTTATTATTCACTTCTGTTGTAATGAAGGATTTTGGGTTGTATAGTTTAATCATTACAACATCAGTTACTATAACTTTATCTTTCTTATTATTCTATTCTAAAAAGAAAAAATTTTATCCAGCTATGCCCGTCATTACTCTAGGCTGCTTTATTGGATATATTATACTTCAGCTTCTTCCGCTTTAGTGTCTGTTATTCCTACTTGTCTTACTTCAAATTCAGTGCTTTCACAAATACATTGTATTGCTTCAGGAATTTCATTTCCTTCATATATTGTTCCACACTTCTTACAAATTACGTCTGTCATTTGACCCCCAATTTAATTAATAATTTAATGATATATAAAACTTTCGAATGATAACATTTGAAAGTGGTAACAAATCTATAACCTTGAACAGATATGTATAAACCTTTAATCATTTATAAATTTTGAGGTTTTGAGTCATATAATACAATTTATTATTTAAAAAATATAATTTAACAAAATCTTTATAAAACGTAATTCAAACTTCTTCTTTTATAATGGCAGAATCAATGACTGAAAAAGTCATGAGGATAATGAAGTCTCCAGATAGAATAAGAAATATCGCTATTTGTGCCCATATTGATCATGGAAAAACTACTTTTTCTGATAATTTATTAGCAGGGGCTGGAATGATATCAGAAGATTTAGCTGGAAAGCAATTAGCTTTAGATTTTAAAGAGGATGAACAAGCAAGAGGAATAACAATAGATGCAGCAAATGTTTCTATGGTACATGAAGTTGGGGATAATGAATTTCTAATTAATTTAATTGATACTCCTGGACATGTTGATTTTGGTGGAGATGTAACAAGAGCGATGAGGGCAGTAGATGGAGCGATTGTGTTAATAGATGCTGTTGAGGGAATAATGCCTCAAACTGAGACTGTTTTAAGACAAGCATTAAGAGAAAGAGTCAAGCCAACTTTATTCATAAACAAAGTTGATAGATTAATAAAAGAAGTTAAATTAACACCTGAAAAAATGCAAGAGCGTTTTATTAATATTATAACAAATGTTAATAATTTTATTCATAGTATCTCTCCAGAAGATATTAAAGGAAAATGGTCTGTAAATGTTCAAGATGGATCTGTTGCTTTTGGTTCTGCATTTCATAATTGGGCTTTATCATTTACTTATATGGAAAAGAATAATCTTAGTTTTAAAGATATTATTCAAGCTTATGATTCTGAGGAATATAAAAATTTAGGACAGAAAGCTCCATTACATAAAGTAGTTTTAGACATGGTTATTAATCATCTGCCAAATCCAGTAGATGCACAAAAATATAGAATTCCGAAAATATGGCATGGTGATCTAGAAAGTATAGAAGGAAAAGCTTTAATGGAATCAGATCCTGATGGCCCTTTATCTTTTGTTGTTATTAAGATTATTATAGATAAACATGCTGGAGAGGTTGCAACTGGAAGATTATTTTCAGGAACTTTAAAACAAGGAATGGATATTTATATGAATCTAGCTAAAAGAAGGGTTAGATTACAACAAATTTCTATATACAAAGGAGCCCAAAGGATAACGGTTGATAATGTGCCTTCTGGAAATATTATTGGTATAACTGGATTGAAAAATGTTTATACTGGAGAGACTGTTTCTACTAATCCTGTTGAACCATTTGAAGCAATGAAGAATATATTTGAGCCAGTAATAACTAAATCTATAGATGCTAAATCTGCAGCTGATCTTCCTAAGTTAGTTGAGGTTCTAAAACAAGTAAGTAAAGAAGATCCAAGTATTGTTATACAAATAAATGAAGAAACTGGAGAAAATTTAATGAGTGGGATGGGAGAATTACATTTAGAGATTATAGAAGATAGAATAAAAAGAGAAAAAGGATTAGATGTTATTGCTAGTCCACCAATTGTTGTTTATAGAGAAACAATAATGAAAAAATCTGAAGAATTTGAGGGAAAATCTCCAAATAAACACAATAAATTCTATTTTTATGTTGAACCAATGGAAGATGATGTTTATGAATTAATCAAAGCTGGAGAGCTTCCTGAGATAAGAGTAAAGAAAAAAGATCCAGCAATATACAATAAACTAGGTGAAGTTGGATGGTCTGCTAAAGATGCTCAAAAAGTTAAACAAATCTATAAAGGAAATTTCTTAATTGATGGTACTAGGGGAATTGTCCATATAGGAGAGGTTATAGAGATGGTTATGGATGGATTTCAACAAGTTATAGATGGGGGGATATTAGCTAAAGAACCATGTGTTAAAATGAAGGTTTATTTGATGGATATGAAGCTACATGAGGATGCTATTCATAGGGGTCCAGCCCAAGTTCTTCCTGCTGTAAGAGAATCTGTAAGATTGGCTTTAGGGGATGCTAAAGCTACTATATTTGAACCTTTACAAATACTTCAAATTGAGTCTCCAGCAGAGTTTTTAGGTGAAATTTCTAAGTTAATTCAGAATAAAAGAGGTCAATTATTAGATATGATACAAGAAGGAGAGCATATGACAGTTAAAGCTAAGTTACCAGTAGCTGAAATGTTTGGATTAAGCAATGATTTAAGGTCTGGAACAGGTGGAAGAGGAACTTTCTATATAATTGATCAAGTATTTGAGAAAGTGCCTGAAATGCTCCAAAACAAGCTAATTAAGCAGATTAGAGATAGAAAAGGTTTGAAAACAGAATAATAGAATAAAATACGAAGTTTTATAAATAGTTATGGTAAATTTCTCATACCCAAAATTAGCAAAAATAAGGTAATTTTTGCGACATTCTAATTATTTTACTAGCCTTAAAATACAGTTATAGAGCTTGTTTAGCTGAATTTAAGAATAACACGTGTCACCACTTTCTAGAGAATTATTGATGGAAAACTTTATATACTAAAAAATCATTTATTATATATCAAAAGTATCATAATTAAGGATAAAAAATGACAGGACAAGAAATAGAATCAAATACATTTGCTGCACAGATGGCACAATATGAAATTGATAGTGCTTATGAGAAATTACTCCCTGAAATGAATCAGAAGGTGATAGAAGAGCGTCGAGTGGTGATAGGAGATTACCATTAGAGGAAGAAGTTATTACAGAAGAAGATTTTAAATTATAAATATATTTCTTAATTATCATAGTGATTAAGAAGATAGGGACAAAAAAACAAAACTTTTATAAATAGTTTAAAACTAATGAGTAAGTTTTTGAAAAACATATTATTGGAGGAACAAAAAAATAAAAAATGGCTAAAGAAAAACCACATATTAACTTAATATTTGTAGGTCATGTTGACCATGGTAAGTCAACTACTGTAGGTAGACTTATGTTTGATGGAGGAGTTATTGATGAGCAAACTTTAAGAAAATTAAAAGATGAAGCTCAAAAAGTTGGAAAAGCAGGATTTGAATTTGCTTTTGTTATGGATAATTTAAAAGAAGAAAGAGAAAGAGGGGTTACAATAGATTTAAGCCATAAAAAATTTAATACAAATAAATATGAATATACAATCATAGATGCTCCAGGCCATAAAGATTTTGTTAAAAATATGATTACAGGAGCTTCTCAAGCTGATGTAGGTTTCTTAGTTATTGCTGCTGGTGAAGGAATAATGGCTCAATCTAAAGAACATGCATGGTTGTGTACTACTTTTGGTGTAAAGCAATTAGGTGTTATTGTAAATAAGATGGACACTATTAATTATGATGAAGCTAAATTCAATAAAGTTAAAGATGATGTTTTAGCTTTATTAAAAACAGCTGGATATAAAAGTGAAGATGTTCCAGTTATTCCAATAAGTGCATTGGAAGGAGATAATGTTGTAAAGAAATCTGATAAATTAGGTTGGTATAAAGGACCAACTTTAAAAGAACAATTAGATGTATTCAAAGAACCAGAAAAACCAACTGAACTTCCATTAAGATTACCAATCCAAGATGTTTATAATGTTACAGGAATTGGAGTTGTTCCAGTTGGAAGAGTTGAAACTGGGGTAATGAAAATTGGAGATAAAGTTATTGTAGTTCCAGCAAGAGAGGGAACTGGTGTAGAAGGAGAATGTAAAACTATAGAGATGCACCATGAACAAATACAGCAAGCTGAACCTGGAGATAATATTGGATTTAATGTAAGAGGAATAGGCAAAAAAGATATTGCAAGAGGAGATGTTTTAGGACATCCTGATAAAGTTCCTACTATTGTAAAAGAATTTACAGCACAAATAGTTGTATTAAACCATCCTACTGTATTAACTGTTGGTTACACTCCAGTATTCCATATACATACAGCACAAGTAGCTTGTCAATTTATGGAAATACAAAAGAAAATAGATCCTGCTTCAGGAGAAGTTAAAGAAGAAAATCCTGATTTTATTAAAACAGGAGATGCAGCTATTGTAAAATTAAAACCTATGAAACCTTTAGTTTTAGAAAAGCAAAGTGAGATTCCACAGATGGCTAGATTTGCTATAAGAGATGCAGGGACTACAGTAGCAGCTGGTATGTGTATTGATTTAGTTAAAAAATAATTTTTATTTTTTTCTTTTAAAAAATTTGGTGATAGGATAATAAAATGATAAAAACTGAAGTATTATGTGGTGGAGTAAATCCTTTTTCAGAGGATATAACACATTATATAATTGATAACATCCTTTATTTCTTTTAGGAGCATATATCAATACTTCTCAAGAAGGTCTTGAACCTAGTTTAGGAAAAGATGTTTTAATTGTTCTAGTTAAAGAAGGAAAAGAATCATTTAATTTTGTTAAAAATGTGGAAACTTTAGTTGAAAGATAATTAAACCATCTTAATTTGTTTATATTAGTTAATTTTATAAATAGTATTTTCTAAGAAATTAAATGCCAAAAGCAAGAATATCATTATCAAGTACAAATACTAACAAATTAAATGAGATATGTGAATCTATAACAGATATAACTCAAAAAACTAAAGTGAAAATGAGAGGTCCAATTCCATTTCCAACTAAAAAATTAAAAATTACAACAAGAAAAAGTCCTTGTGGGGACGGAAAAGCTAGTTTTGATAATTTTGAGATGAGAATTCACAAAAGATTAATAGATTTAGATGTTGATGAAAGAGCTCTAAGATTAGTTATGAGGGTTCCAATTCCAGAAGATGTTGAGATCAGCATTAATATGTTAGATTAATTCTATAAAAACTTTTATAAGTAAAATTAAGGATTTATTCTTATGCCGAGATCGCATAATCTGGTATTGCACAGGACTGGAACTCCTGGCCCTTTTGGGCATCTGGGTTCAAATCCCAGTCTCGGCGTACCATTAAATTTGAATAAAGATTCTATCTTTTTCAAATATTCTTTGAAGAATACCTTCATGAATTATTAATGAATTTCTTTTTTTCCTACTTATATGTTTTCTCAGATTTTTTTGTTGTTTATGTCTTGCAGGACTATTTGGATCTAGATAGTTATAATGGAATTGAGGGAAGTGCATTAATTGAACTTCTCTAATACAAGGTTTATACTTTTTAGTTCTTCCTTCAACAACAACATTTTTACTTCTAAACAAATTAATTTTAGGTTTTTTATAGTAATCTTTTGTATACTTATATTTTATTCTAGAATCACCGATTGTTGGATTCTCTTTAAAGAAATCTTCTGCTCTTTCTAATTCTTCTTCTGTCTCAAACACAATTCTATGGGCCACCCAATCACTTAATCTTTCTTTTTCATCTATTCTTCCCTCTGGAAATGTTAGTTTATGAACTAATTTTTGTGTTTCAGATTGTTTAAGTCTATAACTTACAAATCCTACAGCTTTTTTTTCATAAGATCTAGCTGAGGGAATTAGTTTTTCTGTTCTTACAAACATTCCATCTATAAATAAGTAAGGTGGAAGTTCGTTTATTACAGGAATAAGATTTCTCATATCTATTTCTCCTCTTTTTTTCTTAAATCTTCTTGAAATCTCCTTTTCGTTAAAATAAAAGAATTTAGAAGAGTCTATAGCAAACGAACCTACACCATCTTGTCTTAAAGATCTTCTATTTTCTTCAAGAAATTTTAGGGTAGATTCATGAGTAACTTTTGTATCAATTGTAGGATACATCCCTTGACCTTTAAAGAGTGGATGAGGATTCGTTCCTAAATCAATAGGGATGATACAAGGAAGGTTTTTACCAGAATGCTTTAATCCTTCTTTATCACCACTGAAAACCCCACTAATGAGCATTATAACTCTCCTCTCAATAAATCCCCCAAATATTTTATTATTTAAATCATATGCGAAGCCATAAGTTGATTCATCAATCTCTCTTCTTTTTAAATGTACTTCAATTTTAGCTTTTTCTATTATATCTTCTAAAATTTTCACTCTTTTTCCTGTCAACATTTCTTGTCTCATTTGTTCAACAATTTGAAAAGTTGCACTATTTTTATTAAAATAATTACTCATTAAATTTAGTTCTTTCTTTTTTGCCATTTTAAATAATTAATTTTTAGGTTGTTTTGGATGAAAATACATTCTTTTTAATGCAGGATAACGATGAAGGAAGTCTAACCCAAATCCTATTATATTTTGTTGTTTACCATTAATATTATACTCTTCTCCTAAGAGATTGATATTATGTCCAATGAAAAAAAAGTCTGAATACATAAATCTTTTAAGTTCTAAGTTATCACCTTCAAAATTTTCATAAGGATTTCCATTTCCCTCAATAAGAGCTTCTAATTGTCTTATTAGAAATCCATCAAAAGTATTTCCATATTCATAATAATCTTCAGGTAGTTCTATAGGCATCCCTACTTTTCTATTTAATTCTTTAGCTTTTTTAAATTCCTCAAATACAAAATTTATATTTTCTCTTGTATTAGGATTTGTAAGTATCTTCATTTCTGTGTAATGAGAATAACAAAGTTGAATAAAATCCATCCAATCTTCTCCAACTATTGGTCTTAATGAATAAGTATTATGATCAATCTCTTCTGAACTTCTAGTTCTTAGTTCAGCACCTTGATTCATTGTTCTTTCAAAAAATCTTTTATTTTCAATTCTTTGTTGTGCTAAACCAATTTCATGAATGTAGATGAAATCTTTGAAGATTTCAGCTAACCCAAATTCCATAGAAAGAAGCCTCATAGTTTCTGTATTATGTATTCTATCTGGAATCTTTATATTTCTAATTATCCTAGATACTTTTTCAATTTCATCTTTATCTAATTCAATTAAATGTATATCTTTTTTATAATATTCCACTAATTGATGATTATTGGTTACATTATGAAAATCATCTAATGATTCTACTATTTTATTTGGATCAATATTCAAAAAACTATTTTTACTTACTGGAGAGTATGGTCTGTAAAATATCCCATCCCTCATATAATCAATATCATTTGTTTTACCCCTATCAGTTATTCCGTCAAGAACATGCATTAACATATGAGTAACACGGTAAAGTTTTTGTTTATCTTCATTAGAAAACTCATTATCTAATCTAATAAAATTATAAAACTCTAAACCAATTGAATAAAAAATCGCTGCTTCTTCTATCTCTGTAAGTTTTCTACTTTTTCTTTCACATTCTTCTTTCGTTTTATGTTCTGTCCCATCATGTAATAATGCTCCAGCAACAGTTGTAAAACTTACTTCATATTTAGCAGTATCTTCTCCTACTTCTTCTGGGTGTTCTATAAATGGATTTCTTGATTTTCTTAGTTGTCCTTCATGGCTAAATCTTGCCATAGCATATCCAAATTTAAGAAATTTCTTTATTTTCTTTTTCCCTAAACCAATTTTTCTAAGATCAACTTTGTCTAAATTATCAATAATAGAGAATTCAATTTTTCTTTCTAATCCTCCCCCAAAAACAGTTGTTTCACGCTCTCTTGTAAAAAAATCTTCTAACTCTTGATGATATACTGAATCATTAAATGATCCATATAATCTTTCAGAGAACCAATTTATTCTTTTTTCAGTAGTTCCATCTAAATTTAATCTACCTTCTAATCCCTCTTGTCCTTCAAGAATTTCCATTTTTAGATCTAATAAAATCTTATCTACAAAAACTTAAAAAACTATCTTTTAAGGAGAATTAATACTAATCTTACTACTTAATAAAATAAATTAAAAAATAAAAAAAGAATTAACCTATAAAGAAGCAATCTTCTACTTGTTTTCCTGTAGCCCTATCAAATACTCTAGCACAGAATCTTCCACTCCAACTAACTGGAATATTATAATTCTTAGATGTTATTCTATTAGGTCTACATGATGTTCCACCACATCCTTCATCTAAAAATGTAGTAGCTCTTCTTTTATATGTTACACCATTTTTATCATAAAATCCAGCAACATTACTAGTTCCTTCACTTCCTGTATCTACTGTTACATAAACATGATTACCCACACTAATTCTTGGATCATCTTCACAAGCTATGTCAACATCAGAAGAAACACAAATTGTTGCCATTCTTTCTTCTATCCCACTTCTAGCAACTGCTCCAGTAACTCCATTAAATGCAAATGCTACTCCACCTACAACTAGAACTATTAAAACTGCTAAAATTAAAGTTTTATTGTCCTCCATATTTTTGCCTCCATTTAAAGATTATAATTATAAAATAACTACTTATTTATATATAAATCTTTTCATTAGATATTCTTCATTTTAGAGTTATAATTAACCTAATCTTTCTTCAATATCTTTAGAATTATTAGGATTGCCAGATTTTTTAGCTTCTTTCTCTAAATTTATACCCAAATCTTTTAATGATTTAATATGCATCTGCATTAATTGTTCTACTACATTAACCATTCTAGCTAATTCTTCTCTTTCTTTAGCTAGTGTTGCTAAAGAACCTTTATGAAACCCAATTTGTTCTTCGTTTGCCATCAATTTTTTTAATTTAAATTGTTTATAAGAGTTTCCAACACCTTTTTTAATGCAGAATATATATAATGGGTAATGGAGAGCAGGAGAAGATTAGTATTGATATTATCTTTATTAATAATTACTTTTTTGTTGATAGGAACGTTATCTTATCACACATTAGAAGGATGGAATTATTTAGAGTCTTTTTATTTCTCCACTATAACACTAACAACTATAGGCTATGGAGACTTACATCCAACTAATGACACTAGTAAAATATTTACTGTAATGTTTGTATTAAGTGGGGTTGGAATATTTTTATTTGCTTTAACTGTTATAAGCTCTAATATAGAAAATCATGAATTAATAAACAGAAAAATAGTTGAATTAGTAAATAAAGTAAATATTAATCATAAAAATAAAAAAATAAAGAAAAGAAAATAATTTTATTTTTAAAGATATTCTCTCTTTCTGCTTTTTCGTATTCTTCTATAGTCCCAATATCATACCAACTACCTTTTATCTTAAACCCATATATCTCTTTAATTTTTGATAAATGATGTATAAAATGTCCTATATTCTCTAAATCTCCAGTTTCATAAAATCTATCTAATTCTTCTAAATCCTTTTTTGTTATTAAGTATATTGCAGTACTAACTAATGTAGATTTAGGATTATTTGGTTTTTCTTGAAAATCTTTAATAATAGAACCTTCAATTATAGTTACACCATAATGTTTAGCTAATTCTTTATCTTTAACATCATATAACCCAATACAAGTCCCATTATTCTTAAAAAATTCAATTATATCTTTAACATCAAAATTAAATAGATTATCTCCAGCTAAAATCATTGTATCTTCATTTATGTTAGATTTATCTAAAACGAATTTTAAATCACCTACCCCTCCTAATCTTTCTTCATTACTATTTACATTATCATTTACTAAATTTATTTTTACACTAGATTTGTAGTTATTTAACCATTCATTAAAATTATTGAAGAATTTATTATTACTTACAATATAGATCTCATCAATATATTTATCTATTTTTTCAATAATATGTTCTATTATTGGTTTTCCAGAAATAGGCAATAATTGTTTTGGTTTATTTTTAATTAAAGGATAAAGTCTTGTTGCGAATCCAGCTGCTAAAATGATACATTTCATGACAAAATTTATATAGCTACATTTTTATATATTTCTAATGAGATATTGGATATTATTATTCATTGTTTTTATTACAGCTTGTAGCAATATACAAGAAGTTCAACAAACTAAAGAAGAGGTGGATAACATAGATAAATTAACTACAAGAGATGGAGTAAAGATTTCTTATAATTATTTTGATTCTGATACTAATAAAGGAGTAATATTATTACATATATTATCAAAAAATAAAGAAACATGGAATGATTTTGCAACAAAATTAAATCAACAAGGCTATAAAATAATTGCTATTGATTTAAGGGGGCATGGTGAGAGTGATTTAGATTTTAAAGACTTTAATTCTAATGATTATATTAATATGGCTTTAGATGTTGAGGAAGCAAATAATTTTTTAAGAGAAAAAGGAGCAAATAAAATTTCAATTATTGGGGCTTCTATAGGGGCCAATCTTGCCTTAAATTATGCTACCCAAAATGATGATATCCAAACTATAATTTTATTATCTCCAGGGGAAGATTATAGAGGTGTAACAACATTAGATAAAATATCAAGATTTACTAAAACAATATTAATCATTTCTTCTAAAGAAGATAAATATGCTTTTGAATCTTCTAAAAAATTAAATGATCTATCTCATAATTCTGAATTTATTAAATTAGGAGGAGATAAACATGGAACAGAAATGTTAGATGAAGAATTAGAAAATAAAATATTAGACTGGTTGAACACTATGTTTGATTCCTAATAATTTTATAAGTCTTATCTTTTCTATTTCATAAACTTTATCTTTAGGGAGATCTCCATTTTCAGAATATGATGGAAGTAAATTTTTTTCTTTAAACATTTCTGTTATTATACTAGAAAAAACAAGATCTCCAGTTAATCCAAATTCAATAAAATGATATAATAAATTACTTCTTAGTAAACTATCTGGATAGCTTTCATCTGGAGATCTTAAAGTGATTTCTAATCTTGAATAAGAGTTTGGAGTTTCTATGCCTTGTTTTTCATAATCACAAAAATAAATCTCTAAAAATGTTCCATCAGGAAGTATTTTTTGTATATTATAATGATTTGGACCATAAGGTGATTGTTCTCCAGATTCTGTAAACTGATTAGAACCAAATTCAACTGAATATATAGCAAAATGTTGAGAAGTTTCAGATATAGAAGGTGTAATTGTTTCTGTAGTCATCCTATATGATATAATTTAGGTTAATCTTTATAAATATTTTAGTGTTGTTTTATAACTATGGAATTTTATGATAAGATTTATGAAAAATTAAAGAAAGTTCCAAAAGGAAGAGTTACAACATATAAATTATTAGCTGAATCTGTAGGAAGTAAAGCTTATAGGGCTGTAGGAAGAGCTATGAATAAAAATCCATATGCTCCTATTGTTCCTTGTCATCGAGTTATTAATTCTCAAGGACATTTACATGGATTTGCTAGAGGATTAAAAAAGAAGAAAGAATTATTAGAAAAAGAAGGTGTTAAAGTAAAAGATGATAAAGTTGTTAATTTTAAAGAGAGATTATATAAGTTTTAGAGCGAGGAGCGGAGGAGTTAAGGTACAGGAAAAATTGGGCTAAATAAAAGTATTTAGATAGTACTATTTCCATAAATATAATATGAATGATCTCAAAAAAAAGACAATTATTTATTTTGTTATTGTAATAGTTGCGTTTTTGGTTGAAATTATAGTTCCAATATTCTTTATCCAAATTATAGCTGAATTAACTTATTTAGTGTTAGGTATTATGGTTATTGTTAATAGTATAAAGTTAATAAAAAACAAAGAATATGGTATTGGAATAATCTTTTTGGTTATTTGTTCAATAATCCTCTTATTTTTGTTATTTTATTTTATCGGAGGATTTATTGTTGGTTTTCAAGAAGAAATTGAAGCCACAGGAAATGCAATTAAGTCTGTATTCTAGAGTCCAATTTTTTCAGGCATTAATTTAAATAATTCAGTTAAATTCAATTCAAATACAGAAACAGGCATTTCTAATCCAAAATTACTTAATACTAAAGGATTAATCTCACCGATATAAGCTACTTTTTTTCCATTAACAGAAACTCTTCCAACTCTTCCTGGAATAAAACTATTATGTTCTATATTATCAATTTTATATTTTAATCCTAGGTTATCAAATAAAGAATCTAAAATCTGTTTTATTTCTGTAAAATTAGCTTTAGAATGACATAAAGTAATAGCTAATCTATCATTTTCCTCTATTTTTTCTTTATTTTTATTAAAAACAGTTCCAATCTCAAATAAATTTTGAGGATATTCATTATGTTTATTTGTTCTTAAAACTTGAAGTAAACTTGGAGTAACCCATGTTCTAAGTATATTATAATCTGAACTAGATGCTTTCTCCAATTCAATATAATCTGTTTTAACTAACATATTTTCACATAAATCTTTTTCATTTATTAGATGATATGTACTTGTTTCAGATAAATTAAATCCAACAAGTAAATTAGCAATTTTATTCTTAAATACTTCAAAATTATTCTCTTCTCCTATTGTTGCAACATTTGGAATCTCTTCTTTAAAATTCTCATAACCATATGTAATAGCAATATCTTCAATTATATCAACTTGGTGCATTATATCAGATCTGTAAGCAGGAATTAAAACTATATTTTTAGAATAATCATAACCCATTCTCTCTAGATATTTTTTAACATCTTTTTCTTTTAGATTCAACCCTAATAACTTATTCATATATTTTAAATCTAATTTCATTTTTTCTGGTTCTAAATTTGGACTTATTATTTTTTTATTTCCATAAATTATTTCCATAGAATAAATTTCTCCACCCATGTCAGCTAAAGATGTTACAATCATATTCAAGCATTTTTTTAAGATATTAAAATCAAAACCTGAACACTCAATAAAAACATCTTTTGTTTTATTTGATATATTTCCTACATTATCTGAATTGATAATTGGAGGCATACTTAAAACTTCATTATTAGCATCAATAAAATATGGGAATTTATTCATCCCTTCTAATAAATGTGCATATTCTCTGCCACTAGAAGTTTGATTTAATACTTGTAATCCATTCAACTCTTTTTTCTCCCCTAAAGGAATAAATTTAATTTTTTTAGGATCTGAAGCAATAAATACTATTGGAGTTTTTATTTTTTCAAAAGGATAAACCCCAATTGCTGCTTTTTTTCTATTTCTTCCATAAGTTATATGTAATTTTTCTTGTATATCTATTATTTCTTTTATTTTTTCATCACTGAATTTTAAATTTTTAATAATTGCACAAACAGTGTAAGGTCTGTATTTATCTACAGACTTGTCTACTATAACTTTATGATCTGATTTCTTAACATTATATTTTCTTAATCCTTTTTTTACACTAATAAAACTTGAAAAAGCTCTTGCAAAACCTTGCAAAGATAACATATCTGGTCGGTCTGGAAAAATTTCAACAATAATTTCATTATTATCTACTTTTTCTAAATCTGTTCCTAAATAACTAATTCTATCCTTTAATTTATCTAAAGATAATTTCTTTCCTACATATTTTTCAAATTCTTTTTTGTTTATACTTATAGTTGGCATTTTATTTTAACCAAAGTTTCATATTTTTCATTTGTTTTAGATCATTTTTATATAAATCTCTAATGTCTTTAATTCCATGCATCCCCATAGCCATTCTATCTAATCCATTACCCCAAGCTAATACTGGAATGTCTTTTCCTAATAAAGGTTTGACAACTTCTGGACGAAATATTCCAGCAGCAATAACCTCAATCCATTTTTTTCTTATTGAATCATAAACATCACCTTCTACACTTGGTTCTGTATATGGAAAATAAGCTGGCCTGAATCTTACTCTTCCATACCCCATTTTATTAGCAAATGCTCTTAAATATCCTAATAAATGTTTAAAATTTGCATTTTTGTCTATCACAATACCTTCAGATTGATTTAATTCAAACCCATGACTGAAATCCATTGTTTCATTTCTAAAGTTTTTACCCACACTAAAGAACTTAGCAGGAATATCTGATTCTTTTAATTTAGATAAAGTTTCAGCACTTAAACAAGTTGTATGGGTTCTTAAAACATTTTTTTTAGCTTCTTTTTCATCCCATGAATATTGCCAACCTTTACTTCCTGTTGTCCATCCGTTTTCATGTGTTTTTTTTATTCTTTCAACAATATCTTTACTTGGAAGTTTACCATTAAAATTCTTAATATAGTATGTATCTTGTATGTCTCTTACTGGATGGTCTTGTGCTGTGAATAATGCATCAAAATTCCAGAATCCAATTTGCACTTTAGATCCTTGCATCTCTTTAAATCCTAGATCTAACCATATTCTTTTTGCATATTCTATAGATTGATTAACAAAATGTCTTTTTGCAGGATAAATCTTAGGAACATTAATCTTGATATCATATCTTCTAAATTTTTTACCTTTCCAAGAATTAGTTTTTAATATATTTGTTGTTAGTGTATCAATAAAATTATCTGGTATTTTTTCTTTAATCAATTTATTTCCTAAATCTTTAGTTTCTAAAGGAAGTTTTCTTAGAAATTCTTCTTTTGATTCCTTTAATGATTTTCCTTTTTCTGTTATTTTTATTTTATTATTTTTTATTTGGATTAGATCCTCTCTTTTTAATAATCCTAAAGAAATATTAAATTCTTCATCTGTTAGATTAGCTTTTTCTTTTATTTCATTAAAATTTAATTCTTTTGTTAATGATTTTAGAAATTTTGTTTCTGGTAACCCTGTTTTTATATATTCTTCACCATTTTTGTCTAAACTTATTACTTCTTTTAAATCTTGTTTTATTTTTAGAACATCTTTATTTTGGAGCCATTGTAAAGCTCTCATTGCTTCTACATCTTTTAATTTAGTTTTTTCTATAATCTTTTTTAATTCCATATCTTCTTTTAATATGGGGAGGACTTTTCTTTCTAGTGGATGTAAAGTTTCTATTAATTCTTTTATAGACATAACTAGTCTATTGTTTAAGTTTGTATATAAATATTATGATTTGAGAATTATTCTATTTTACAACTTCCAACTTATTCCAATTTAAGTTAAACATATTCTCTAAAGCATTTGCAAAAAATGGAGAATTAACCCAAATTCCAATATCATAACTATCATGAACTTCTTTATCATGATTTACCATAAATAAAACATCTTTAGAATCAACAATTACAAATCTAGCATTATTATCTTTTAAGTTTCTTACTTCAATATTCTTTAAACTTTTAGCTACTTCTTTAACTTTATCATTAACTTGGGTAGCTATTCTAACTTTAACACTTCCATTACTTAATTTCTTAAAATTTTTACTTAAATCATCTGCTTTTCTTAAAAATCCATCACTTGTAGTAATAATAACAACAGATTTTTTTGCATTACTTAACATAGTTTCTATTTGATTATAAATATTAGTTCTTCCTTTAACTGCCCCACTTAAACTAGTAGGATCTATATGTTCAATTCCATTTTTATACAATAAATCTAATTCATTAAACAAATTAGTTAATTTAACATCATCTAGATTTTTTAATCTTTCATCAGATTCTACTTTAATTGTTTTCTTGACTCTTTTGATTATATCTTCTGGGTCTACTGCAATATATCTTATTGGTTTACCTAATTTCATTAAAACAAAACCTTTCTTTTCTAAAGATTCAAGAACATCATAACTTCTAGATCTAGGAACATTACTTATATCTGATAATTCACCAGCAGTAGCTAGCCCTCTACTTAACAAAGCAGTCCATATTTTAACTTCATATTCATTTAAATCAAATGAACTTCTTAACTTCTTTAAAAAATCTTCTTGTACTATCATTATAATCTATCCTCTACATGTTGCATAAAATCTTTCATTAATTCTTGATTAGTATCATTAAAAAAACGAATGTTTAAGATTGGATGATAATCACCTTCATCTGAATTAGCATAACCTGCTAAAATGATATCTGCTTCTACTCCAGTTTCTGGATTATAATTAACAGAAATTCCTCTTCTTCCTTTACCCAATCCAAACAAAAGTTGATCTATAGTCAAGATATTAAAGTCTGGAAAAGATCTTGTTGCAGTACGAGCTATACTAACAGCTCTTTGATGTGCAGCACTTGCGACACTTTGCTTGTTAGTTAAATCTACCCTCGCCCCTAAATCAGTCATATAAATTGGTTTATAGCTAATTATCTTACTTGTACCTAATAGAACACACTCTAATAATTTTTCTCTATCAATACTACCTTCAGTGATTATTGCCATTTTTAACTTTTATCAGAACCCTTTTTTATAATGATATATTAGAAATAGTCTTTATAAACCTTTCTGTTCTTCAACACTATGTAGTAGTAAAAGAATAAAGTATTATATCAGTACAATTTTTTCTGCTATTTTTTCTGTTCTTTTTAATTTTCTTTGATGTTTTGAAAGCATTTCTATCAAAAATTCTTTACATATACTCTTTAATTCACCTGTTGATAATTTACCATTTTTATATTGATCATGCACTTTTTGAATAAAGTTAGAGTTAGGATGATGATACAATAAAATTTCAAAAGCTTTATCATTTTCTGGAATTCCTCCTAACTTTTTATGTTCTTTTAAACTTTCTCTACCTCCAGAATATGCTTTATTTATCTTTCTTTTTATATCTTCTTTATTATCATCTAAGAATATAGCACTATCTGGCTCAGATGCACTCATCTTTTTACCTAATTGTAAAGCTGATTGATGTGAAAAATATATAAAACTTGGAAGTTGTAGTTTATATGGAAGTCTTCTAGCAATATCCCTACAAGCTCTTGCATGAGGATCTTGTTCTATTCCAATTCCTGTTATAGAGGGCATTGGTTTATTAAATTCTTTTAGTTGTGGGTGGAGTATATCTGCATACTGCAATAAATTAGCAGAGAGTTTTCCTAGATCTAAATGTCCATAAATTGCCCTAAATGTATTTTCAGTTATTTTTTTGGATATTTCAAAAGCAAATTCATAATATCTTGGTTCTTTTTTACTTTGTAAGTATATATCTTTTTTATTTAATCCTAAAGCTAATAGATGAGCTATATTATTTATAGCAAATTCTTTTGCTTTTTCTAAACTAGGGATTTTTGAGTCTGGTCTAGATAGATAAGCATCAATATCTGAAACTACAAAGTAACTTTTTGCTCCCAATTTTTTAAAATATAAAAAAATATCAATGTCTACTTTATGTCCTAAATGTAATAGGCCTGAAGAAGCTATTCCAGTTAATTGTATAAATTGTTTCTTCCCGCTTAAACAATCAGATATTTTATTAAAATCTCTATGAGCTAAAATTATTTTTCTTTTAAATAAATAATGATTGAATTTTTTTCTATCTGAATCTGAAAACTTTGTTAATCCAAACTTTTTGATTAAATTCTCATCTATTACTACTTCTTTAGATCCCCAAGGGTCAATATTTCCCATTATAGAATATAGAATAAGATAATTAAAAAGGTTTTCTAAACTATCAATTTTCTTTTTGTTAACTCTCTAGCTAAGAATCCTAATATAAAAAAGATTAATGCTCCACCTAATAAAAATAATAATGGCTGCATTATTGTATCAAAACCTGCATTGAATAATAATATTCTTTTAATAATACTCTCAGATATAACAAATGGATTAAACTTAACAATTTCTCTAATGTAGTTAGGAAGAGATTCTAATGGGAGCAATGTATTGGAGAAAAATAACATTATAAAAGAAACTGCAATACTTCCTAAAGATGCAGTTTCTCCTGAATTAAATAAATATCCTATAAACATCCCCATTAATATAAATACACTTGCTATAACTAATAATGCAACACTTAATGTTGGGAATACATTTAACAATTCTTCACTAAAAAAGTATAATGCTACAACAAATAATATCCCTAATTCTATTACTACTAATATTAAATTTGTGAAGAACGCCCCTATTGTATATGTAAAATCATTTGTAGGTGTTATAAAATTTCTAAAGTAAGCTCTAGATTTCTTCTCTCTTATAACAACTGATGCTGAAAATAATAAACTAATAAACATTATTACAAGAACAACTAATGTGGGGAATAAGAAACTTAAATGTGTTGTATCTGAAGTTATAGGTTTTACAGTTGAGGTTATAGGATTAACAATGGTTTCTGCATCTGTTACTCTCACTCCAGAGATAGCTCTTTTTGTTCTATCTATTGATTCTTGTATCTTATTTGTTTTTCCAAAAAATCCAAGTAAAGCACTTCTAGATGTATCTAAAGTTTTAACAAAAGATTCTCTTTTATCTTTTGCTGCTGTTAACCTTTGTCCTAACAATCCTACTTCTAATTCAGAATCATCAATTAAATCTTCTAAATCATCAAATTTACGTTTACTTATATTCAAATCAGCAATAATACTATCCATTTCATCATTCATTGCTGAGAAATTTAAAAGTGAGGCATTATATACTAAATCAAGATTTTGTAATTCTTCTCTAATATTTTTTACATCACTATTTATTTTACTTGTTTCATCTTTTAATGTAGTTATTTCTTGAGTTTCTATAGCTAACTCTTCATTTATTACTTTTAAAGAAGTTAATAACTCTCCAGTTAAACTTAGACTTACTTCCTCTGCTTTAGAAGCTACTTCTGAGAATATTGTATTAGATATTATAGCTGCTAGACTAACTCTTGATTCATCTACATAAAATATTAGTTCATTATTCTGTTCTACATCCATATCTTTTGGAAAGACTGCACAAACATGAGATTCTCCTAATTTAATGCTATCAATACATTCCTTTTCAGAATCTATTTTTACTACAGTATATTGTTGATTTTTTAGGTTCTCAACTAAAGAGTTTGTTAAATCTGAATATGATTCTGAATAAGTTACAATTTTTATATTGTATAATGAGGATGTATTAAACGCCATTCCTACTAAAAATATTAATATTAAAGGTCCAAGAACTATTATTAATGCAGAACTTTTAGATCTTACTAATAATTTTAAATCTTTTAATATTACATTTACTACTCTTAAAAAAAAGTTTATTGGATTAATATCTTTTGGATTCATCTTGACCTTCCTGTTAATGATTCAAAGACTTCTTCTAATGAAGGCTTGTCAACATCTACATCTAATAATTTTTCTTTTAATCTAGGAAGTAAAACTAATAATCTTTTCAAAATTTCTTCAGGTTTAGCAGTATAAATAACTAATATATGTCCTTTATTGACGGTTTTACTTACATTTTTTTTACCTAATTTTTTTTCTATCATCTCATATTTTCCAGGATATGTTTTTAGATGAATTTCTATATTGGTTGAGTATAAATCTTTAATTTTATTTGGATGGCCAGAAACTAAAATATTCCCATTATGTAATATTGCTGTATCAGTACAAATAATTTCTATTTCATCAAGCATATGAGATGTTAAAATTATTGTAGTTCCATTGTCATTTATTTTTTTTAGTAAAGCTAATATTTCTTTTCTTAATATAGGATCTAAATCTTCTGTTGGCTCATCTAATACTAATACTATTGGATTATGAATTAGAGCACAAGCAATATCTAATCTTCTTTGCATACCAGTAGAAAGATTTTTTGCTAATTTATGTATTGCCTCACCCATGTCTAAAAAAGTTAGTAGATCTTTACTTTTTTTAGCAATTTCATCTCTACTTAATCCATACATTCTCCCAAAATAATGAAGATTTTCAGAAACTGTTAAGTTTAAATAATAAGAACCAGCTTGGGTAACAAAACCAAAATTATTTCTAACTTCTCTTTGTGATTTTAGTATATTTTTGTTTTTGAATAAAATAGTCCCTTGAGATTGTTTAAGAAATCCTATAAGTAGATTTAAGATAGTTGTTTTTCCTGATCCACTCAACCCAATAATACCATAAATCGCTTTCTCATTTATTATAATATTTAGATTGTTAAGCACTAAATGTTTACCAAATCTTTTAGAAATGTCTTTAAGTTGAATTAAAGGTTCACCCATAATATTATATTTAATTTGAGGTAGTTATAAAGTTTTTTTGTAATTTTAAAGAAGTAACTTCTACCTTTTTAATAAAATACAAGAGATTGAGAAAGACTTTTAAATCAATATTTTACACTATTAAAATGAAAGTTAAGAAAGGAGATTTTATTGAGTTAGATTTTATAGCTAAAGTAAAAGAAGATAATAAAATTTTTGATTTAACAGATGAAAAAGTAGCTAAAGAAAATAATATTTATGATGAAAAATATGAATACAAACCATTAATATTATGTATTGGAAATGGAGATGTAGTTAAAGGGTTGGATAAAGAGTTAGAAGATAAAGAAGTTAATAAAGAATATAAAATAGAGTTAAAAGCTGAAGATGCGTTTGGAAAAAAAGATGCTAAATTATTTCAATTAGTTAACACAAATAAATTTAGAAAAGAAAAAATTATTCCTTATCCAGGATTACAAGTTAATGTTGATGATATGTTTGGTATTGTAAAAACTGTTTCTGGAAATAGAACATTAGTTGATTTTAATCATCCTTTATCTGGTAAGGAAATAATTTATGAGATCAAAATTAAAAGTATAGTGAAAGAAGATAAAGAAAAATTAAGAGGATTTTTAGATTTATATGTTAAAAAAGATGCAGAATTCAAATTAGAAAATAATAAAGCTGTAATAAATTTAGATATTCCAAAGGAGATACAAAGTTCATTAATAGATAAAATAAAATCTTTGATTTCTAACATAAAAGAAGTTGAGTTTAAGAAAGAGATTCCTGAAAAAGAGGAAAAGAAGGAAGAAATCAAAAAAACATAGCTTAGATTATAATTAAATTTATATATCTCCTCTACTGGAGAATAATATCATTCTAAAAAATACAAAAAATGGAAGAGATCATAGGACAAGCTCCAGAAACCCCAAAATTACAGATTGATGAAGAACTAGAACAAATTCTTGCTCAACAACAAGCTAGGATTAAAGTAGTTGGAACTGGTGGTGGAGGTAATAATACAATAACTAGAATGTCAGATATAGGTATAAAAGGGGCTGAATTAATTGCTGTTAATACAGATGCTCAAGATCTTCTTTATACTAGTGCTGAATCAAAAATACTCATAGGGAGAGAATCTACAAAAGGATTAGGTGCTGGATCTGTTCCTCAAATTGGTGAAGATGCTGCTCGTGAGTCGGAACATTCATTAAAACAAGTATTACAAAATTCAGATTTAGTTTTTGTTACTTGTGGATTAGGTGGTGGAACTGGAACAGGATCATCTCCAGTAATATGTGATGTAGCTAAAAAACTTGGAGCATTAACTGTTGCCATTGTAACAATCCCATTTGAAATGGAAGGGCAAAGAAGATATGAAAATTCTTTAGTTGGATTAGAAAAATTAGAAAATATTGTGGATACTTTAATTGTTATTCCTAATGATAAATTAGTTGAGTTAGCTCCAGATTTACCATTACAAGTTGCGTTTAAAATTGCAGATGAAATTTTAACTAATGCTGTTAAGGGAATTGCTGAGTTAGTTACTAAAGCAGGACTAGTTAATCTAGATTTTGCAGACATTAGAGCAGTAATGGGTAAAGGTGGAGTAGCAATGATTGGGGTTGGAGAATCTGATACTGAAGATAGAGCAGAAGAAGCTGTTCAAAAAGCCTTAACAAATCCTTTGTTAGATGTTGATGTTACTGGAGCAAATGGAGCTTTAATTAATGTTTCAGGTGGAAAAGATATGACTTTAGATGAGGCTAAAAAAGTAGTTGAAGCTGTCTCAGCTAAATTAAATGAAGATGCTAGAATTATTTGGGGTGCACAGATCTCTGAAGATTTAGAAAGTACTATAAGAACAATGTTGATAGTAACTGGGGTGTCAAGTCCACAGATATTTGGACAAAAAAGTACTACAAAACAACAAGAAAAAGAAGAGATAGCAACTGAACTTGGAATAGAATTCTTAGATTAATGATAATACAAAAGCTTTATAAATTAATATTTGAATAGCTTCTAATGCTTAAAAATATTCTAATTAAGCTAAAAAGCTTTTTACATCAAAGTAAAAGAGTGTTACAACTCACAAAAAAACCTGGAAAGGTTGAATACTTAACTATTGTAAAAGTCAGTGGGATAGGAATATTAGTTATAGGGGCAATTGGATTCATAATAACAATGATATCACAATTAACATTAAAATAAAAATGGAAAATAAAATATTTGCATTAAGAACAACAGCTAATAGAGAGGATCAAGTTATTGATTTTGTAACAGCTAATGTACAAAAAAAACAGTTAGAAGTATATTCTGTAATAAGACCTCATGGATTAAGAGGATATGTATTTTTAGAAGCTAAATCAAGGCAAGAAGCTGAAGAATCATTTAAAGGAGTTCCTTATGCTAGAGGTTTACTTCCTAATGAAATTGAATATAAAGAGATAGAACATATGTTAGAACAAGTTAAAAGAGAGGTTAATATTCAAAAAGGGGATATTGTTGAAATTATTACAGGACCATTTAAAAGAGAAAAAGCTAAGATTACAAGAATTGATACCCAAAAAGAAGAAGTTGTTGTAGAATTATTAGAAGCGGCAGTTCCCATACCAATAACAGTTAAATTAGATGCTGTTAAAGTTATAAGAAGAGATACTGAGGAAGAAATTAAAGAATAAAATGTCAAAAACTAAAGAAGTAAGATTAGAAAGGTTGTTATTAAGTACAGCAGAACTTAAATTACATAATCCAGAAACTGGAGAAGTAGTTCCTGCACAAGATGTTGGATCTCAAGTTATCTTTGAATTTACATATGAAAAAAGAGAATCAGAAAATTTTTTGGAGAAATTAGATGAAGCTGCAATTAGTCTTACTCCTGATGGAGCAGATTTGTATAGAGTAGTAGCTATTAGAAGTGGAAGAGGATATCTTGATGTAAAAATTAACAATCTTCCTGAAAGAACTAAAAGTTTTGAGTCAGGAATGTATCATGTTGTATTACAATTTTCAAGAAAAATATAATAAAATGTCAGAAAAAATTACAATTTTAGTTGAAGGAGGAAAAGCTTCAGGTGGTCCGCCAGTTGGATCTACATTAGGACCTATGGGAATCAATGTTTCTGAGGTAGTTAATGACATAAATCAAAAAACTTCTAGTTTTAAAGGTATGAAAGTTCCTGTAGACATAATAATAGAAAAAGATAAATCCTATAAAATTGAGGTTGGTACTCCACCAGTTTCTCAATTAATTAAAAAAGAATTAAATTTAGATAAAGGATCTGGA
Organism: Candidatus Nanoarchaeia archaeon; assembly: GCA_030745695.1. Lineage (GTDB taxonomy): Archaea > Nanobdellota > Nanobdellia > SCGC-AAA011-G17 > JACPNG01 > JACPNE01. The sequence goes on from JASLOB010000004.1 coordinate 24,624, forward strand.
ACACCTAATATTGATAAAAAAGCAAATATGGGAA
>JASLOB010000005.1 GCA_030745695.1 Candidatus Nanoarchaeia archaeon
TTCCACCTAACATTGTTAAGATTCCAACAAATGTGATCATAACTCTCATTTTAATTACTACTCCATTTTTTAATTGCTCCCCAAAGTATTAATCCAATTGAGACTAAAACTCCTAAATCCAACCATGGGTTTAAATCTATTGGAATGTTTGGACTAAACAAAAGAAATTCCCCTGGGGTAACTCTTTCTAATAACCCAAAATAGGCTGAATAAAAAATAATATATGATCCACCCATAGCAATTAATCCAGACCCTGTAGTTTGTTCTAATACATTAAAAACAAAAACAGACAATAATATTATTATAATAAAAAATGCCCAAGGCCCAAAACTTTCTAGTAAGGAAAATCCTGTTTGTCTTTCCCATATTAATAAAGCAATTGATAAAAATATTCCCAATCCAACATATACTGATTTTCCTCCAACTTCTAAGTGTTTTCCTAAAATAGATTGTCCTAACCCTAAAAATATAGCTAGAAATATACCTAAATCAAAAAAAGTAGAATATTGATAGTATAAATCAAGAATATCGAAAAATTCTCCACCCCTAAATCCACTATTATAAACTGCGCTAGATGTGAAATCTCCACCAACTAAAAATAAAACAAAGATTCCAAGAAAAATACTCCCAGTTATTGTTATTTTATGAGCTAGATTATGCAAATTAACATTTTTTTCTTTTTTATTTACATTCCTCTTTTTATTCATTATTAATTTTAAGTTTATTAATTATTTAAACTTTTCTCTATGTGGCTGAAGTTATAACATTAATACCATTTGCTAAAATATTGAAAATAAAGATTCCTATTAAAGATACAATAAAATATAGTATCATGCTAAAAAACAAATTTTTACCTATCTCAAATTTTCTTATTATTTTATCATCATTATTTTCTATTGCATTTCTTAATATTGTTAGTATAATAACAATTTGTAATATGTAAATTCCAACAACTAATTGAAAATGAAAACTTGGAACTACATCTTCTATTCTTAATATTTGTACTAATCCTCCTAAATTTCCTACACCTTCTGTATCTGATAATGTAGCTTGTTTAAATTGTTCTCCTAATTTATTAATTATTGAGACAACCATAGATGAAACACCTATTACAATTCCAGCAATCATTGGGGCTAAAAAACTAGATTGTGCTTGCATACTACTTGTTATATCTGCTAACAAATCTTTTAATCTCTCTCCAACTTTATGAATTCTATCTGCATAAACACTAATAGAAATTAAACTTTTAGATACAACTTCTGGACCTTTTTTTGAACTTTCTATCAAAACTTTCATACTAGATTCAATTAATTTAGAAGGAAAATAAATTATTGCTCCTCTTTCTTTATTAAATATTGCATCATTAAGGCCCATTCCTAGTTTTCTAATATTAATACTTATGATTCTAAAAAAACTTCCAGTTGGTGTCCCCTCTAAATTTTGAGAAACCCTTTCAAAGGCTAATTCCACAGGAATTCCAGAACCAACTCTATTCCCTAATTGAAATAAACTTCCTGTAAACTCTCTTTCTAATTTATCTGTTTCTTTTTTTATATCTATTATATTTTTTGTGTTTAATTTATAATAAGTTCCTATTGCTAACCCTAACCCTAATGGAATTAACAAACTAAGGACTAATGCCCATAATCCATAAGGTCCTACAAAACTATTACAAGATCCTTGAACTTCATCTAAACATTTATAATCCAAAATTTTCCCACCAATACTTCCTTCTAAAAATCCCACTTGATCAAATTCTGGAGTGATTAAATGTAAGATTATTGGCATAAATCCTATTAATAAAAATACAAATCCAATTAATAACGCAGATAATAATGCAGTATCATTTCTATATTTTTTTATTTCGGGATTGTTTTCAAACAAATCAGTTTCTCCAAACCCTGTTATTCTTTTAGATAAAATATTCATCCCAAAAATTAAAATTATTGGAGGTAATAAAAAATTATAAAGTAAGGATAAATGCCACCATTTAACAGCTCCACTTAAAAAACTAGCAATTAAAGGAAAAATAACAATTCCTAAGATAGGTAGGATAACACCTAACATATGTAGCATAGTTATTGGAGATTTAAGTTCATGTGCGAAATGTAACATTCGTTCATATGTTCCATCTAACATTACTTCTAAACTTTTGTCTAATAAAGTAATTCTTTTTCCTTCATTTGGTTCGTGTAAACTAGATTCAATTAAATGAAAAGCCTCAACAAATTCTAAATTATAATCTTTCCAATCTTCTAGATAATGATCAATACTCTCTCTTATTGTAGAATATTTATCTGTTTCAACATCCCAAAATACTTTTCTAAGATCTAAAGCTAAAGGATTTCCTATATGCTCTCCTGCAAATTTGATTGCTCTTTCTAGATTAGATGTATGTCTCATGTACATTACAACATAAAGAATACATAAAACCATCTGATTACTAGCTTTTAATCTATGTCTATTTGCTAAGTAATTTGGTAAATTGCTTATTGGTTTGATGATTAAAGCCCCAATTGTTAGTAAAAATAAAGGTGTGAAAATCAAAACTTCTCCTAGAAAAAAAGAAGATAAAGCAATTATAGTTGCAATAAGAATGAATATTCCTGCTACTATAACAGCAAAACTATAAGCACCTATTGGGGTAATTTCTAAATGAAATGATTTTATTGATTTTTGTAAAGTTTCTTCATCTTTTGGTTTAGGTTTAATTTTAATTATACCTTCAGAAAAATTACATAAATTTTCATATATTGTTGTCTTTTTATCTAATAATTCTTTTCTAAATATCTCATACTCTCTAGAAAATGTCTCATCTGTAGGAAGATCTCTAATGACTTCTTCAGAAGTACTATCTAATTTTTTACCATAACTTTCAAGAATTTTTTTAGTATCTTCATCTAGATCCATCTTAATATTGTCTCATTCTTATTCTTCTTTTCAACCACTCTTCCCAACTAAAGAATATTCTTTTAGGATCTAAATTACCAACTTCTTCTCTTACTATCTCACTAATTCTATGGAATTGATCATTAGAATCTATAATGAATTTAGCTTCTAATAAACTATTATTTTTTAATCGATTAGCATAACTAACTAAAGTTTCTTTTATTTTTGCTCTTAATAAAATATTATCCCAGATAGCATCCCAGTCACCAGCCCATTCTTTTACATTTCCACCTATAGATTTTATTATTTCAGAATCTCCATTCATTAAATCAGGGGTTGGAACTAACATATCTTGTTTTGTGTCATACTTCATCAAATCCACAAAACCTCTTTCAGCCAAAGGATCATCTACCCAATGTTTTCTTACCTCAGTTATTTGGGTTACTCTTCTCCATTTGTGTAATCCATCAGGGCTTTTCATTGGATTAGTAACAACAATTGTATCTGTAGCTTTAAAACTAGTTTTTGGGACTTTTAGATCATTAACAACCCTATCAAACACACCATAAGGAGAGTCTCCATGTATTGTTCCTGCAACAACATTTGCCAATGCTCCTATCCTCATAGCTTCATAAAGTGCAAAAGCCTCTAAAGATCTTATTTCTCCAACAATTAAAGCAGAATCTCCTAATCTTAACGCAGTTCTTATCCCTTCATCAGCTGCTATCTCAGATCCACCTTTTGTTAAAGCACTTCTAACTTTCATTTGTTGGATATTATAACCTAAAACTCTTAATGCATCAGTTGGTAGTTCTAAAGTATCTTCTATTGTGATTAATCTATATTTTCTCATTATCTCAATTAAAACTGATCCTAATAATGAAGTTTTTCCAGAACTTCTTGTTCCAGCAACTAACATTGTTCTTGAACCATCTATTAGAAAACTCATTAATCCAGCTCCTAAAGGACTAATCATTTTATTTTGTAAGAATAATGGCAAAGTCCAAGGTTTATCTCTATGTCTTCTTAATGCATATGCTAATCCTTGTGGATTCAATGGTTTTTGAATTATAGCTACTCTTGCTCTTGCATCTGGTAAAATTAATTCAGTATCTAAAATTGGATTAGCTTCATCTAAAGGTCTTCCACTTAAAATTCTAAATTTAGATGCCCATGATTCTGCATCTTCTCTAGTTGGAATTAAATTCGTTACACATTCATCAAAATCTTCATGTACTAAAAAAATTGGAGTTTGACCTATAGGTGAATTTATTGAGATATCTTGTACTTTTTTATCTTGTAATAAAACTTCTAAAACTCCAAAACCAACAGTGTATCTAACTAAGATATTTGCTAATTCATTTAATTCATCAAAACCAATTTCTATATTTCTAGATTCAGCTAATTCTTGTAATAAATCTCTTCCAATATTAAAAAAAGTATTTCTCATTTTTTCTGGTTCTAAGAATTCTTCTTCTCTAGGTTTGTGTTCTGCTAAAACTCCTCTTGCTAAATCTAATAATTCATATTTATCTTCTGTTAATTTAAATTCTGGGGGGATTAAATGATACAAATATTTTATATCTTTTTCAGTACTATAAATATTAACTTCACTCTGCCCAAAACTATAAAGATCTAATTGCTCTCCATCCAAAGGATGTTGGGCCATTAACCTAGTAAACATAAAATCAGGAGTGATAATTGGTCTAAAAATAGTTGAATATATCTCTCTATTACCAATAGCATAGCCTGATAAATTTTTTCTAGCAATATTTATCAATCTTGTTTTGTCTAATAAATTATACAAATAAGCTAAAGTATCAATATAAGATTGTTGAGAATCCACTAAATCTAAAGGAACTTTTTTTATTTTTATTTTTTCTTCTCTAATCAATCTTCTTAATTCAACATAAGCCCCTAAAGGATCTGCTCTCAGAAGATTTATTACAACTTCTTGTAATTTAGATTGCCATTCTGGTAGAAAAACATTTGATTGTGGTTTAGAAGCAAGATCTGCCAAAGTTAAAATTCTCTTTTGCTTAACTAACATCTTATATAAATTAGCAATCTCTACCAACATTTGAGTTTGTTCATAATTATAACTATAATTTCTTTTTTGTGTAAAAACAATTCTTCCAGTACTTGGAACTTGAACTAGATAATCTATTGTCTTAGCCATAACAACTGCATTATTCTCTAGACTAGGAACAAAACTCCATTGTTCTGCATTTATTCTAAGAACATCTTCTCTGCCCTCTTTCAAAACTTGATAATCTTCAGCCATAATCACCACTCAAAAAGGTTAACGAAACTTTTTTTATATTCTTAACTTTAATTAACTTAATAAGATAAATAGTTTTCGTTTTAAAATGGCCCAAGAGCAAGATCTTTCATATGTAATGAGTGATTTAAATTCTAGAGTAAGAATTCTTGAAAGTAGGTACAACTTATTGGGAGAAAGACTACTTGTAATAAATAAAAATATGATAGAAGAATATAAAAAATTATTAAACGAAATAAAAACTGTAGATAAAGAATTAATAGAATTCAAAAGTGATATTTTTACAGTTAAGGAAACAATGAAAAAGATCTTAGATGAAATAGGAACATTTGCTAAAAAAGAAAACATTAAAGTACTTGAAAAATACATAGATATGTGGAATCCACTACAATTCATTAGAGAAGAAGATGTAGAAAAGATTGTTAATAAAAAATTAAATAAATTTATTACAAAACAAGAAATAGAAAAAATAACTAAAGGTCTTACAACAAAAAATGAGGTTACAAGATTGATAAGGGGTGAAAGATTTGGATGAGATCCCAACTGAAGAAGCAATAGGTATGAACAAAAAAGGAATGAAGAAAGAAGATATTAATAAACATCTAGAAGGTAAAGGTTATAATCCAAAACAAATAAATGATGCATTCAATCAAATGGATATTAAAAGTAGTGTAGCTGGAGAATATCCTACTAAAGATGTTTCTCATCCTGGAATGGAACCTTCAGTATTAGATTTAGAACAAGAAGCACCTTCCCCTACCCAAGCACAATCTCCCTCAGAACATCAAGAATTTCCTCAACAACCTCAAACCCCTTCTCCACAAATGCCACAAGTATCATCTCAAGATTATGCTGCTGATACTGAAGAATTAATAGAAGCAGTTATAGAAGAAAAATGGCAAGAGTTTATGAGTAGATTAGGAGACATGGAATCATGGAAAATAAGAACAGATGATGATATTACTTCAATAAAACAAGAAATATTAAGAATTGGGAAAAGATTTGATAATCTGCAAAACTCAATTGTACAGAAAGTTGGAGAATATAGTCAAAACATAATGGATATTAACACAGAAATCAAAGCACTAGAAAAAGTATTCCAAAATATAATAAATCCTTTAACAAATAACATTAGAGAGTTAGATAGAATCACTAAAGACCTAAAGAAATAAGTTAATTTTTTGTTGCAATTAATCTAACAGCTTGTGAAGCTATTATTAATATAAAAATCATCCCCAACATTCTAGGATGAAATAATATTCTTCCTATATCAAATGTGATTCCTTCTTTAGCAGTTTCTTCAGTTCCATATAATCCTTGTACAACTGGACCATAAACTTGAGACATAGCAAATCCTAAAATTCCAATAATCGCTATTATTGCTATAGTCCAAACAACCCAATTTTCTGAAAAAAGCCAAACAACTGATTTTTCCTCTACACCTACCATCATAAAAACTAATACTAATAAAATTATGAATATAAACAAAAATACAAACCAAGGAGTAGCTATAGTTAGTATATCTTTAACTCCTGGAGTTAACATAAATAACATAGACATAGAAAACGCAATAACAGTATTGATATTAGAACTTTTACCAAATAAAGGTATTCTATTTAAGATAGCATATAAAACCCCAAATACAAATAAAAAAGTAAATACTGGCTTAAAGAATAATAATAAATTAGTATCTAATATTGTTGCCATTAGCTTTTACCACCCTTAATCTCTTTTGATAACTTCTCCAAAAATCCACCCTCTTTTTCTTTTGTTTCTCTAGTTACTAACCATATTATAATAACAAAAACTCCAACAAATAAAATAACACCTTTTGTTTGATCATCTATATTTCTTAAAAAATCAGGTGCAGGATCTCCAAGTGAATCAGAAAATAATGAGATTATAATGAATATTAATGAAACAAAAAAAGCTAGTCCCATAATATTTCCAGTCCAACCTGAATGCTCTTTTCCAACAAATATCCCAACTAACAATAAAAACATTAAGATTATAATCATGAATATTGAAACATTTGGTAAAAATCTATTAACCAACCCAACTAACTCTTGATTTCTTATGAATAATAATGCTATAACAAAGGAAACAACAACATTTAGTTGTTTCATTTTTCCTAAAATTTTAGATTTATCTAAAACAGCAAAAGCTAAAGTAAATACTAATAAGAAAGGAAGTAATACATCAAAAGCTCCTATCTCTTCCCCTAATGATAAAACATCTCTAAAATCAACTGCCATTATGAAGTATTCTCCTCTTTTGGTGTTCTAACAATATATAATATTATTCCTACAACTATGCCTAAAAATATTAATGAGACTATAAATGTTTGGTCCCAATTTTGGGTAACATAATCTAATATTGGAAATAACCAACCAATTGAATTTAGAAAAACAGCTAACACTGAAATAAATAAAGTGAAAGTAAGGAAAAGTTTCCAGTTTTTATTATTCTCAAAATTAAATGGCTCATCTCCTTTAGATAAAGAACCTGCTAACATCATAAAACTAACAATTATAACTAAAATTAAAGCTATTTGGGGTAGAGCTTCCTTTATTGATTGAACTACTTCTTTTGTTACAACAACAAATAACGCTATAACAAACGCTACCATAGAATTTATGCTAGATCTCGAAGCTACTGTATCCCCTACTTTTTCTTTTCCAAATATTGCTGATTTTTCTAAGATAGCGTAAACTATAGTAAAAACAAGTAGAAAGGGAAGTACAACGTCAAAAAACCCAAAACTTTCTAAAAAGTCCAATGCATTCTCTAAAGGCGTAGCCATCTAATACTTAGGAATAAATACTATAAAAATTTATTCTTTCTCTTCTTTTTCTTCATATGAGGGAATAGCTGATTTGCTGATTATTACTATGTCTCCAATTGCTTTAACAAATTGGTGTGGTACAATAACTCCTTTAGCTCCACCTAAAACTCTTGTTAAAAATGAATTCTTTGTAGCTCTTATTCTCCATCCAGAAATCTTATTCATTGTTAAAATACTTTCTTCTACTTCCCCAAAATAGTCTCCCGAATCAGTATACACTTTCATATCATATGCATCGCTTATTTGTTTTATCTTTAACATGGTTTCCTCCTCCTATTTAGAAAATGTTTTAAGTATTTAAAAATTTATCTTCAAAATGGGAATATACAAAAACCTCATTATAATAGGTACTTCGCATATCTCTATAGAAAGTGTAAGAGAAGTTGAGTCTGTTATACTCAAAAAAAGACCTGAAATAGTGGCTATAGAGCTAGACAGATTAAGATTTAATTCTTTAATGTCTAAAGATAGGAAGATAAGCCTTAGAGATATAACAAAAATAGGATTTAAAGGCTATTTATTCAATATTATTGGAGCTTGGATAGAAAAACAACTTGGAAAGATTGTTAATGTAAAACCTGGATCTGAAATGCTTAAAGCAATAGAAACAGGAAAAAAAGTTGATTCAAAAATTGCATTAATAGATCAAGATATTAGAATAACACTTAAAAGATTATCAAAAGAGTTAACTTGGAAAGAAAAGTTTACATTTGTAAAAGATATAGTTAAAGGAATTTTTTCTAGAAAAAAAATAAAGATAGATTTAACTAAAGTTCCAAGCAAAAAATTAATAAAAAGTTTAATTGAAAAATTGAAAAAAGATTATCCAAATTTACATAAAGTACTCATAGATGAAAGAAATATTATACTTGCAAAAAACTTAAATAAACTATTATCAACTAATAAAACAATAGTTGCTGTTATTGGTGCAGGCCATACAGAAGAAGTATTAAATCTTATAAAAAATGAAAATAAATAAGATAGAATTAAAACATTTTGTTATAACTATCTTCTTTGTAACTTTTGCATTAGCATTTGATGACAAAAAGTCAGAATTTATATTGAATTCTTGGTTATTAAATTTCTTAAAAGTGCTAATTTTTGTATCAATAACTGTTATTGTTCATTATTTTGGGCATAAGTTAGCTGCTAGAAAATATCAAACAGAAGTAGAACATAGAATATGGTGTTTGTCCAATCTACTTTTTAAAAAAATTAAGAAGAAAATTCCAATAGGAATAATTCTTTCTTTATTAGTCTCATTTTTTTCTTTAGGTAGATTATTTTTCATTGCAATAGAGTCTATAACTATCAATACTAAACCAAAAAGAACAGGATTCAGATATCCAAATTTAATGGATTATGAAATAGCAATTATTTCTGTTGCTGGTCCTTTAGCTAATCTTATTTTAGCTTTATTCATAAAATTAATAGGAATTAGTTTCTTAAATGATTTAATAATGATAAATTTAGCTTATGGTTTGTTTCATATGATCCCATTTTCAGATTTGGATGGATGTAAAGTCTTCTTTAGTTCTTTTATAGTTTATATATTCACATTATCACTCATGCTAATCACACTTTTACTAATATCTTTCTACTCTCTAACAACAGTTATAATCTTAGCATTATTTATAGCAGCAGTATTCTCAATAATCTTCTTTTTATTTTTATTTGGTAAGCATTTATAGAAAACTAAAAAAAACTTTTTGTAATATCCAAACAGCTGCCAATAAAGTTAACATATTAACTATTCCAAAGATTGCTAAGATAATTAAGATTCCAGAAGCTACATCTAATAAACTACTAAGAGCTTTAATAAAAATTATTCCTTTCACGATTAAGTAGATAGCGAACGTCCAGGCAATTTTTCCTGGATCCATATCTAAACTAAATAGAATTAATAAAACTCCAGAAATTAAATCCATTATTGCAAGTAGGTATATTAACATTTTTGATATCCTTTTGATTAATTATATAAACATTTGTTTTCTGATAAGATTATGAAGATTAAGAATTTTTCACCAAGAGATTATCAAAATAATATAAAAGATACTTGTATGGATAATAACACTTTAGTTATACTTCCTACAGGATTAGGTAAAACAAAAATAGCATTATTAACTTCTGTTGAAAGATTAAAAAAATTTCCAAAATCCAAAGTCTTATTTTTAACTCCTACAAAACCTTTAGCCTCTCAAATTTATAATGAGTTTATTGACAACACAGATATAGAAAAGATAATAATGTTAACTGGAAAAAACAAACCAAGTGAAAGAAAAGAGTTATTCAATGATTCATCAATAATAATCGCAACTCCTCAAACTATACAAAAAGATTTAGAAAACAATAGAATAAATTTAGAAGATGTAAGTCTTTTGTGTGTAGATGAGGCCCATAGATCCAGACAAAGATTCGCTAACACAATTGTATCTAAAAATTTTATTGAAAATTCAAAAAATCCAAGAATAATTGGATTAACTGCTTCCCCTGGTGCAGATAAAAATAAAATAAAGGAGATAGTTGATAATCTGTTTATAGATTCTTTAGAGATTAGAACTGAAGATAGCGAAGATGTAATAAAATATCTTCAAAAAAAAGAAAATGAATATCTAACATTGGAACTTAATGAAGAAATAAAAAAAATTTATAATGAGATAAAAAATCCATATAATCATAAATTAATATCATTAAAAAAATTTGGAGTAAACAAGCCTTTAAATTTTATCTCTAAAAAAGACCTTCTAAGCTTACAGATGAGATTTAGAAATGAAATTAAAAGAAAGAATGTATTGGCATTTAGAGGAATAGTTTTATCATCTCAATTAATAAAAATGGATTATATTCTAGAACTTTTAGAGACACAAACATTAAATGGAGCATTAAAATTTATTGAAAAATTGAAAAAAGATACTTCAAAATCAGCTAAATCATTAGTAAATGAATCTTGGTTCTCAAAATGTGAGGGATTATTAAATGAAGCTATAGAAAAAGGGGTAAATAATCCAAAAATAAATAAAATTAAAGAGATAATTAAAGATCAATTAAAAGAAAATAATAAATCCAAAACAATTATTTTCGCTAACTATAGAAACACTGTAGATGATATAACAAATATGTTGAATAACATTGAGGGAATAAATGCAATAAAATTAGTAGGTCAAAAAGAAGGGATCTCACAAAAAAAGCAAATAGCCACAATAAAACAGTTTGAAGAAGGATTGTATAATGTTTTAGTTGGAACAAGTATATCTGAAGAAGGATTAAATATTTCAGGTGGTTCAGATTTAGCAATATTTTATGATAATGTTTCAACAAGTATAAGGAGAATTCAAAGAGCTGGGAGAGTTGGAAGGATAAAAGCTGGAAGAATCATATTCTTAATGAATAAAGATACAAGAGATATAGCATATTATTGGAAATCAAAAAAAGAAGAAAATAAAATGAAAAATATTTTAACAAATATGAAAGATAAGGAAATTCAAAGTAATTTAAAATGAATAAAATAATGGTTGATCATAGAGAAAGATCTTCTGGAATAATAAAAGAACTAGCTAAGAAAGGAATGGAGATAGAAGTAAAACAATTAATTGCTGGAGATTTTATAATACAAAGTAAAGATATGAATGAAAAGATAGTTACTGTAGGAATAGAGAAAAAAACTCAATCAGATTTTCTAAACTCAATTATTGATAAAAGGATTATAACACAATTAATAAGTTTAAAAGAAAACTTTGATATTCCTTTACTAGTTATAGAAGGTTCTGAAAATATGTATGAAATAAGAAATTTTCATCCCAATTCCATTAGAGGAATGATGGCTTCAATCGCTATAGACTTTCAAATTCCCATAATATTCACAAAAAATAAGAGAGATACTGCTTCATTAATCAAAATTATCACAACAAGACTAGAAAGACCAATCAAAAATATAAGTTTATTGAGTAAAAGAAAGCCTCTAACAACAAAAGAACAACAAGAATATGTTATTAGTGGTCTTCCAGGAATTGGTCCAACTTTAGCAAAATCATTATTAAAAAAGTTTAAGTCTGTGGAAAAAATAATAAATGCAAAAAAAGAAGATCTAATATTAGTTGATAAAATAGGGAAAAAGAAAGCTGAAGATATTAAAAAATTGTTAAAAGCTAATTATTAATTAATATAATTCCTTAATAATCTTAGCCCCTAACTTAGAGGTCATATCATTAATATCTTTATCTGGATTAATCTCTACTAAATCAACTTTCTTTAATTTTTTTAGCATCTTTAATCTTTTAATAAAATATATTAATTCTCTAGAAGACAATCCTCCTGGTTCTAAATAATCTGTTCCTGGAGCAAATGCAGGATCTAAAACATCTATGTCTAAGCTTAGATAGACTGAATCAAATCCCATAGCTAATTCCATAATTGTATCACAAACATTTTCTATATTATTGAAAATTTTATTCATAGGATACAATTTTATTTTATTTTTTAAAGCATATCCTATTTCTTTTACATGAGAATTTCTCAACCCAATTATGATTATATTCTCAGGTTTGATTAATTTTTCTTCAATAAGAAAATAAAGCCAATCTCCATGTGTTGGTTCTTTAAATTCATTAAATAAATCAGGATGTGCATCAAATATGATAATTCCAGGATTTTTTTGTTCTTTTACAAATTCTTTAAATGTCCAATAAGTTATGCTATGGTCTCCACCTAAGTAGATATCAGCTTTTTTTAGATTATTTTTAAAATCAATATTTTCACCTATCTCAAATTCAACATTTTTATGATTCTCATTAGACCATACTTCATCAATAAGTTTTGCTACTTGATTAGGTGCCTTTTCACAACCTTTATTTTCATTTAAAGATCCATCTGAATATGGAATTTTCATTAATCTCATAAATAAAAACAGAAAAAAAGACTTAAAAATCTATCCAAACATCGCTAGATGGTCTTCCTGATCTTCTACTTTAATTTTCTTTATAGCATCAACAAAATCATGATGATTTACATTATACTTATTTTTTCTAATAGCGAGATATCCTGCTTCAGTACACATTGCTTTTATTTCTGCACCA
>JASLOB010000006.1 GCA_030745695.1 Candidatus Nanoarchaeia archaeon
TTTAACTAATATTATTAAAACAGTATATGGCATTAATCAATGGTTTATTAGTCTCTTTACTAGCTTATTTTGGAGTTGTAATTGGATTGTTTATAGCAAATATGACTAAACTAGAAGTTAAACAAGGCCATAAACTATTATTAATACTAAAACAAGTTTTAATATTTATACTAATTGGAGTATTTTTATATTATTCTAGAAATGATTTATTATTCTTAGGATTAGGATTAATATTAGGATTGTTATTAGGATACACATTCAAATATTTGTATTTTTATTTAGGAATAGCAATGAGTTTAAGTTTTTTAATATTTCAAGATTTACTAATTGGAATTTTAATATTTTTAATAGGACTGCCTTATGGCTCTTTAATATCTAATTTAAAAAAGAAAGAATTACATAAATATTTAATCAAAAGCTTAATATTCTTTTTTATTCCATTTTTAATACTATTAATTCCAGCAAATTTAAGTGTTTTAATAGGATTGATGATTGGTGGATTTATATATGAATTAAAATGGCCCTTTTCTTAATAAGCTTAGGATTACATGATAAGAAAGACATGAGTGTTAAAGCTCTTGAAATTTCTAAGAAATGTGATAAATTGTATATTGAGTTGTATACTAATTATTACAGTAGTTCTATTGATGAACTATCAAGATTTATGGGAAAGAAAATAATTAAGTTAGAAAGAAAAGATTTAGAAGAAGATTCTGAAAAATTAATTAATGAAGCTAAAAAAGAAGATATTGGAATATTAATTCCTGGTGATTGTATAAGTGCTACAACACATCTATCTTTAATTAATGAAGCAAAAAGTAAAAAAATAAAAACAAAAATAATTCATGGTTCATCTATATTAACTGCAGTAGCTGAAACTGGATTATCCTTATATAAATTTGGAAAAACAGCTTCTATTCCATTTGACAATAAAGATTTAGAAACCCCTTATAATATTCTAAAAGAAAATAAAAAACAACATACTTTATTTTTATTAGATATAGAAGATAACAAATATATGAACACAAGTGAAGCTTTGGATTATTTATTGAATGTTGAGAAAAAAAGAAAAGAGAAAATAATAAATGAAAATACAAAAGTTGTCATTTGTTCGGCATTAGGTTCAGAAAAATCTGAAATTAAATTTGGATCAATAAAAAAACTTCTTAAAATAAAATTAAAAAAGTATCCCCAAAGTTTGATTGTTCCAAGAGAACTTCATTTTTTTGAAGAAGAAATGTTAAATTCTTTTACTTAGCCTTGAGATTTAAGATAGATTCATATTTTTCTTCTATAATCTTTCCATCATTTGCATCAATCTTAACATTAAGAAAATTAAGTTCAGTAGTTAAATAAGTTATATTCCAAACTAGTTTGTTATTAATATTTTGTAGAGTTATAATAAATTTATTTTCAGTTTGACCTTTGTATTTTTTCTCTTTTAATTCATCAATAATAGAAAAAGCTTTCTCTATATCAATTTTTACTTCATCTAAATTAACTTCTTTAGGATCTACTTTTTCTTTTTGAAATATTTTAGATTGGGATACAATTTTTATTTCTTTGTCAACTTCAAAAGCTGTAGTTTTGGTAGATTCTAAATCATAATAATTAAATTGCCATATTGCATTTTTAATATCTTCATATAAAGTAAAAGCTGCATAAAAATATGCTTTAGGATACTGTTTTTTAAAATCTAAGAATTCTTGTGAGTTTTCTAATTTTGTTTTATCTTCATTTAAATTATTCATTATTTCTTTTCTTCAATTTCTTTTGTTAAATCTTTAACGAATTTATCTAATTTTACATTATAATTTGTTTTGTTAGTTCTATCTCTAACTGCTAAAGTTTTAGATTTTTGTTCTTTATCTCCTAAAATTATCATATAATTAGGAAGTAATTTATGTGCATCTACAATTTTCTTAGATATAGTCTCATCTTTATCATCTAACTCAACTCTTATGTTATTTTCTTCTAATTTTTTCTTTATTTCATTAGCATATTTAACATTTCCTTTAGTTATAGTTAATATTTTAACTTGTAAAGGATTTAACCATAATGGAAATTTTCCAAGATAATGTTCTATAAGAAATGCCATAAATCTCTCATGTGTAGATAAAGGTGCCCTATGAATCACAAAAACTTCATTGTTTTGTTCTCCATTTTTATCAAAATATTTAAAATTAAATCTAGATTTAGCTGCAAAATCTAATTGTATAGTGGCCATAGTTTCTTCCCTTCCATAAACTGTTTTAAATTGTAAATCTATTTTAGGACCATAAAAAGCAGCTTCATCTTTAGCCTCGACAAATTTAACTTTTAATTTTTTTAGTGTGTTTCTTAATTCATCTTCAGCATACTTCCAATTTTTTGGCTCATCAATATATTTATCTTTATTATTAACATCTCCCAGAGATAATCTAAAGTAAAAATCTTTTAATCCAAATATTTTATAGTAATCTTTGATCATTGAAATAATATCTTCAATTTCTTTTGATATTTGTTCTTTAGTACAATAGATATGAGCGTCATTCATTGATAACATCCTAACTCTTAATAATCCAGTTAAAGTTCCAGATAATTCATTTCTATACATGGAGCCATACTCTGCAATTCTTACAGGCATGTCCCTATAACTTCTTATAGAATGATTAAAAATTAGATGGTGAATAGGACAGTTCATTGCTTTTAGGTAATATGTTCCATCATCCATCTCCATTTTTGGATACATTGTATCTTCATAATGAGGAAGATGTCCAGAAGTATGAAACAACTCTTCTTTAGCTAGATGTGGAGTAGTTACTCTTTCATATCCTGCTTTATTTTCCATCTCAATTGCTAATCTTTCTATTTTATCTTTAATGAATTCTCCTCTTGGTAACCAAATTGGCAATCCTTTTCCTACTAATTCATTTATTGTAAACAAATCTAGTTCTTTTCCTAACTTAACATGATTTCTTTTCTCTGCTTCTTTTAACATATGAAGATATTTTCTTAATTCTTTTTCAGAATCAAAAGCAGTCCCATAAATTCTTGTTAACATCTTATTTTTAGAATTACCTTTCCAATAAGCTCCAGCTACCCTTAATAGTTTAACAGATTTAATATTATTCATAGAATCTATATGTGGACCTTTACACAAATCAACAAAGTCCCCACATTGATAGATACTTATTTCATTATCTTTTAGATCTTTTAACAATTCTAATTTGTATTTTTGATCTTTGAACAATTTTTGGGCTTCTTTTCTTGTTACTTTTTTAAATTTAAATTTATGATCTTCTTTTATTATTGATTTCATAGCTTCTTCTATTTTTATTAAATCGTCTTCTTTAATCTCCAAATTATCAAAATCATAATAAAATCCATCATCAATAGCTGGACCCATCCCAAATTTAGCTTTTGGATACAATTTTTTTATAGCATAAGCTAGAACATGGGATGCTGAATGTCTTATTTTCTCTAAATCCATTATGATTTCATATAGAGTTATTTTATAAATGTTTTTGGTATTAAACAACTAAATTTATATATTTAAAGAAAATATATAATCATATGAAGAGAGGTGTTTTATTATTTATATTTTTATTGATAATTCCAATAGTACATGCTGAGATAAAGATAAATGGACCTCAAAAAGATACATTTAATTTAGGTGATGAAATAATAATTTCTGGATATGTATTAAGAGAATCTGGATTTAGTGGATTTCTTAAATTAGCTCTTATTTGTGATAATGATAGAGTAGAATTGCCTCTAACTTCTTTATCTTTGTTAGCAGGAGAGAGAAAATTATTCCCAAATGACTTTTCTATTCCTAAAATAGTAGCTAATAAAATTAATGGAGACTGTTCTATAGAAGCTTTATTAATATCTGGAACAGAAACTTTGGAAACTATTAAATCATCTGATTTTATTATATCAAAATCTTTACAAGGATCATTTGATATAGATAAAGTTGATATTCAATCTGGAAGTTCATTTACATTAACAGGGGGGATATCAAAGTTAGATGGAAATCCAACTGAAGGTTCTGCTGAATTATATTTTGAAGGAGGAAATAATAGTTTCTTAGTTGATGTTATAAGTTTGAGTCAAGGAAAACTTGAATTTGTTTATAGTGCAATACCCTTAGCTTCTGATACTTATAACATAGATGTAATAGTTAATGATGTATTTGGAAATATAGAATTGTTTGATGATGTAGCTAGTTTTAATTTAGTTAGTGAATTAGATACAATAGTTAAAGTAGAAAAATCTAGATTAACTCCAGGAGATGATATAGATATATTTGGTGAAGTTAAAAACATATATGATGAGAATATTCAAGAAGGAGTTGCAAAAATTTCTTTTGAGGGAGCAAGATATACTGTAGAGATTAAAGAGGGTAAGTTTGAAAAAACAATACCAACTGATAATAAAATAAAATCTGGAAAGCTTCCTTTAAAAGTAATAGCAGAAGATAGTTTAGGAAATTCTGGATTAGATGAAATAATCATCACTATACAACCAGAGTATGGAAGTTTAGGTATAGATTTAAACAAAGAAATCTTTAATCCAAAAGAGGTTGTTTCTATAAATCCATTGTTATATGATCAAGCTGGATATTTAGTGGTAGAAGAAGCAACTATTGAAATTTTAGATTCAAAAAAAGATATTGTATTTTCAGAAGTTACAAAAATAAATAATAAAGTTGATTTTAACATTCCACAATTTATTAAACCAGGGACTTATAAAATATTAATTACAGTTCAAGATTTAGAAGAAGAGTCTCAATTTGAAGTTGATGAAATAATAGATTCTGAGATAATTTTAGACAATCAAACACTAATAATTCATAATATAGGAAATGTAGATTATGAAAAACCAATTAAAGTTGATTTAGGAGATCATAGAATAATAAGAAGAACTAATATTCGACCAAATGAAACTGAATTAATATACTTATTTGAAGAAGTGACAACAGGAAAATATGATCTACTAGTTACTTATGGAAATAATAAAAAATCATTTAATGATATACAGATAATAGGCAGACCAAAAAAATCTTTTAATGTTGTTTATACCTTATTAATGTTAGTCTTATTTGGATTATTTTTATATTTGTTTATTAAAAAAAGGGAAAAAATTCCTAAAATTAGAAAAAAACATAAAGGGATACATACAAAAGTAGAAGTAAAAACCAAACCCTCTAAACATGAAAAGAAAACTCTAAAACACAGATTTGGAATGGCTTCTGAAGAAGATTTGAAAGATTTTAAAAAGAAAGTTACTGAAGAAATTAAAAAAACTGTAGATCATGAAAAAGAAGATAAAAAAGGAGAATCAGATATGTTTGGAATGTTTAAATAAAATTAAATCTTTTTCTTCATTTATCTCTTTAAAATTAAATTCTTTATGTAATCTATCTTTTATTTTATCAAAATTCTTAGATTTTTTCATTATTGATATAACAATTTTAGATTTACAAACTCTTTTTATTTCTTTTATTGATTTATCTAAATCAAAATGATGTATTGAAGTAATACAAATGATATTATCAAAACTTTTATCTTTAAATGGAAGAAATTCCGCTTTAGCACAAATATCTCCTTTTTTTAATAGATTAAAACTTATATCTATTCCAATAACATTAAAGAATTTTTTAGACAATCCAGTTCCACATCCAATATCTAAAGTTAATCCATCTAATTTTAAGTTATTTTTTATTAACTTTAATTTATTTTCTTGTTCTTCCATATACAATTCATCATAAGATTCACTAATTTCATTATAAAACTTCATATAAATTCAATATTAGAAATATTTTTAATAGTTACTCTATAAATTAAATTAAATTAACTCCAATTATGGCTATTAATGTTATTAAAGCTCCAATAATAAAATAAAAAGTATTTCCACCTTCTCCTTTTGGTAACATATCTCTTACTACAACATAAAATATTGCACCTGTAGAAAAAGCAAATAAAATAAAGAATAATGCTTGATTAAAATTTAATAAGCTAGCTATTATTGCCCCAGTTATAGTTGAACTAGATAATAAAATTCTACTTAATTTAACCTTAGCTTTTTCATCACAATGTTCTAATGAAAATGAAGATGAGATTGTATGTAATACAAATGGAATAAACACAAAAAATCCTAAACTTCCTTTTGCTAAAAATGTTAAAACTAAAAGAAATCCAATAACAAAATGATCAATGTAAAATCCAAACATATGAATTTCAGCTAAATCTTTCATTAATTTCTTTTTATCTTTAATATGTTGATATACATATTTTTCTGAAATGTGAAAAACAGCAAATCCTACTAACATAAACAAAAAGATATTAGTGTATTCAACTCCTTTTACTAACTCAGGGAGCAAAGATAAAAATATTATTGTTATAAAAATTCCAGCACTAAAACTAGTTATCTCAATATGAAATTTTTCAATATATTTTGAGATCCTTTTACTAAATAAATGTAATATTGATAATAGTAAAGCTAATCCAACAGGAGCAAATTCAATTGACATAATAGAATAGTTATTATGAAATATATATAGGTTTCTAATATTAAAATATAAATTCTTAAATATTAGTTTTAGTTAAGATTTATTATGTTTAAATCCATTAATCTAAAGGATAAAATAGTTTTAGTTACTGGAGGATCCAGAGGTATAGGAAAAGCTATTGCTAAATCTTTAGTTGATGAAGGTTGTAAAGTAATAATTTCTTCACAAAATTTTCCAATTCTTAAAGCAACAGCAAAAGAACTTAATGTTGATTTATTTAAAGTAGATCTAAGAAATTTAAAGGAGATAGATGATTTGTCAAAATATGTTATTAGTAATTATAAAAATATAGATATTTTAGTTAATAATGTAGGTGTTCTTTATGTAAGCTCTTTAGAAAAAATGAAAGATGAGAATATTGATGAAATTTTAGATGTTAATGTTAAGGCTATATTCTTTTTAACAAAAAGATTAATTCCTCATATTAACAAAGGAGGGACCATAATTAATATTTCTTCTGGATTAGGCAAGAAAGGATCTGCTGATTTATCTGTTTATTCTGCTTCTAAGTTTGCAGTTGTTGGATTAACACAATCTTTAGCTTCTGAATTAAATGATATTGATGTTGTTTGTGTATGTCCTAAAGTTACAAATACAGACATGATAACAAAAAACTATCCAGATATGGATCCTAATTCAATGGATCAACCAGAAGATGTCGCTGATAAAGTTTTAGATTCTATTAAAGGAAAGTTTAGAACTGGATCTGCTGTAGATGTTTAGTTTCTTTTTTCATAAGTAATAAAAGAGTAGAGTAAATCTTCATGAATTTTACTTTGTTTTTCAACTTCTTTCCAAACATCAGAATCAATTTCTGGGAAAAAAGTATCTCCTTTGTATTCTCTATGAACTCTTGTCAGTTCAATTTTGTTAGCAAGGAAAAAAAATTGTTCGTAAACATCTCCCCCACCAATCACATAAGTATCTTCATCTTCTGCAAGTTCTAATGCTTCATCAACAGTTCTAGCAACATAAATTCCTTCACTATCTTCCATACTTCTTGAAAGAACTATATTCTTTCTATCAGGTAGAGGTCTATACTTTTTAGGAATAGAAAAAAAAGTTTTACTTCCCATGATTACTGGATGATTTGATGTTAGTTTCTTAAATCTTTCCATATCTTCAGGTATTTCCCATGGAATCTTTCCTTCTAAACCTATTACATTATTTTCAGATGCAGCAACAATTATTATTTTTTCCATTTTAAACAGCCATGTCTCTTTTTATAAATTTGCCACTTTGATATCCTTCTAATGAAAAGTCTTCAGCTGTTAATTTTTCAAAATATTTATCTTCAATTTTAAGTGTAGGTAATTCTAAAGGTTCTCTTGATAATTGCCTAAGTATTGCAGTAACATGATCATATCGTTCTTCATTAGTATCTTTAGGAGCACTATTCTTCACCCAATCTAAAACTTTTAAATATCCTTCTTTATCTGAAACATTTCTTACTCTACTCCTTAATTCATCAAAATTTTCTGCATACCACTGACTTCTTTTTTCTAATCCAGCATAAAAATGGGTATCTCCAAATGCGTGTATAAATCTTCTTGGTTTAAGTCCAACTTCTCTAGCAATAATTTGAGTGAGCATAGCATAACTTGCAATATTAAATGGAACTCCTAAAAACATGTCACAGCTTCTTTGATACATTAATAAATCTAATTCTCCTTCTTCATTTCCAGTCATATGATAGATAACATGACAAGGAGGTAAAGACATATTGGGGACGTCTCCAGGATTCCATGCAGTAACAATATTCTTCTTACCAAGTGGATTTTTTCTCATATTCTCTATTATTCTGCCTAATTGATCTATCTCAACAAGTTCTTTTTTATCTTTATCAAAATATTTCCATCTTCTCCATTGACTTCCATAGATAGGTCCCGCATCACCAAACCTTTGTGCAAATTCTTCATCTTCTCTTATTCTTTGTCCAAATATCTCTAATGCTTCATCCCATTCTGGAGTATATTTCTCTAATCTAGAAAAAATTCCTTCTTTTACCATATCATCAAGATTATGTTGAAATGTATCTCTTCTCCAGATAGGGCATCCATTATCTTCAAGATATTTTATATTTGTATCTCCTTTTAAAAACCAAACTAATTCATGAATTACTTGTTTAGTATTCATTTTTTTTGTGGTTATCAAAGGAAATCCTTTTCTTAAATCATATTCATTTTTATATCCAAATAAAGAAATTAATCCTGAACCTTTACTTCCTTTCTTAACTCCCGAATATTCAGAAGTAAGAATGTCTCTTGAATGTTCTAAATATTGTTCAACCATTTTTCTTCAATATCCATTTAATTTATAAACATAATCATGTAGTAAAATATATTTTATCTAAATCTTTTAACTAAACCAAAACATCTATCTCCTTTAAATTTCTTAGATCTACTTTAAATCCCTTCTTAGCAGGTGTGAGATTTATAGCTATCTCATCTTGAGAGATTTGAATATCATTCTCTCTCAAAATTCCTTGTAAAACAGAACAAACACAATAATCTTTTTTCACTGGAGGGATTAAAGGATATTTTTTCATTTTAATTTTGGGTTTCTTTTTCCCCTCCACTTGTAACTCTTCCTCCTTGATGTTGTCCTGAATAAATTCTTTTTATTTCACCTATGACAGATTCATATTCAATATTAAACATTCTTGCACCTAATTCAAATTTAAAATCTTCATTACTTAGATTTTTTATTCCAAAAGTTAATTTTCCTTTATAACCAGGATCTGTTTTTGTTGCATGAAAACTAACTCCCCCTCTTTGAAGGGAACTTCTAGGCCAAATTTTAGGTATCAAATATCCTTCAGGAAGATGATTATCATATTTTATTTTTTCTGTAGGAGAGTTAATAATTTCAACTGTTGTAACAAGAAGATAATCTCCTGGTTTTAATATAATTATTTTATTTCCATCTTGTTCAACATCTCCAATCAATTCAGTTTTAGGGGAATATCTCTCTCTACTTGAACCATCTGCTCCTAAAAAACTATCGCCTATTATTTTGTTAACTTGGCCAACTCTTAAATCAATTCCAGATCCTTCAGGATTGTTTGATTCTCTTTCAGAAAGATTTTCTATTAAATTATATTTTTCATTCAATTCTAATATTTTTAGTGCAGATATTTTCATTTTTTAATATTTTTTAGTTTAATCTTTAAATATTTTTCCAGCTGTTAACCCTTGATAATTATGTACACCACCATACGCCTCTTCTCTAGTTAAAGATGAAGTTAGTTTAAGATAGTCTAAGAAAGCTAATGGACTTCCATGTACAATTGTAAAAGGAAATTTATTTGCGGTAACTTCTAATATTAAAGGAGTTCCTACAACTTCATCAGATCTATTCGTTCCCCATCCTCCATGAACATAAGAAGCTTCTTCTGTATTTATCTCTCCAACATTTTTATCAAATTTTCTTACTTCTGCAGCACAATCTAAAGGAACAAGTGAACCTTCCCTTGCTAATATATTATAAAATTCGCCTGGCCATAAAACTAATTCTCCCCTCTCATCTGGAGTTCTTCTCTCAAAAAAATCTTCAGTTCTATAAAGATTATTTGAATCCTTAAAATCCTTTGTTAGATCTAATTGTTTATCTGTTTCTCTAGCAGCTAAAATTCCTCCAGTTTCTAAATCTGCAGTCATTAATACTCCGCTGCCTTTTGTCTTTACTCCTTCACATCTTCCACCATTTGCAAATAAAAGCCCACTTCCTTGATGTGATGCCTTAACTAAGTGTTCTGGTAAAAAAGAAGATGGACCATAATTAAATCTAGTTTGATTTAAGCTTAATCCTGGTTTTAATTCTAAATCAAATACTAATGAATACACTTCCAAATATAGACTACCTTGATAACCTGCTGGAATTTCATTAAATACCTCTCCTCTTTCTGTTATCAATCTTGTTACTATTCCTAATCTACCTATAGAACTTTTTGATGAACTTTCTCCAGAGAGTTGATCATATAACTTTAATTTCTCTGCTAAAGGAAATAAGTATACTTGTCTTTTATGTAAGTAAAATCTGTCTCCATTTAATTCATATTTTTTTCTATCTTGGATTACTTGGGTCATTGTTTTATTTCCAGGTAGAATACTCCTTCCTAAATAATAACCTCTTTCTCCTAAAGAATGATCTATTGTAGTAGAATCTAACATATCTTCTAGCCTTTCAATTGAGGGTCCCGAAATAATTCCTTCATGAATCAAATGTCTTAAATCTCTTTTGTTAAGAACTCCTGTTTGAGTTAACATTTAATCTCTCCTAAATCTCTATTTCTTAACTCATCTACTAATGCATTTAAGTGCCATTCGTCTCCATCAAAAGAATCCGTAATAAATTTTATATCAACATATACTTTTCCATCTTTTGTTATTATTGCTCTTGGCCTAAACTGTCTATCTAAAAAATATCTTTTTCCTATTCCCTCTTGTATGCTCTGCTTTAATCTAATAATCTCTCTAATTGTAGGGTTGGGATTAGATGATGTATTTTCAAAATGTTCAAAATCTGTTGTAGTGGTCATTAAAGAATAAGTATAATATCCATCCTTTATTGAAGTTATTCTCTCAAGGCTTTCTACATCCAATTCATAATCAAATAAATTTATATTTCTTCTATCTCTAATAGAAATATATCCCTCAACAAAAACTTCTAAAGGCATTCATAAAAAATAGAATATCTATTTTTATAATTTTGTGTAATAAGAACATTATTTTTAATTTAATCAAAAGCTTTATAAATAAGTTTTGGCAAAAAATTTTGGAATAGAGCTTTTGCTTAATTCTTTTTAATATCCTTAGATGGATATAATATGTGATTGCTTTTATCGAATGATAAAGTATGATGTATGAGTGAGCTATTTGTAGAGTGCTCTTGAAAACTTGCGATACTAATTTCCGTTGATCCTGCGGACGATCGCTGCTTTTGGGATTGGACTAAGACATGCAAGTCTCCTCGTAAGAGGGGCGAAAGGCTCAGTAACACGTCGATAATCTAACCTTGAGTCTGGGATAATCTCGGGAAACTGAGGATAAGACCGGATAGATGATTGATACTGGAATGTACTTTCATTCAAAAGTAATGCTTAAGGATGAGTCGGCGGCTGATTAGGTTGTTGGTGAGGTAAAGGCTCACCAAGCCGTTGATCAGTAGGGGGGATGAGAGTCCTAGCCCCGAGAAGGACACTGAGATAAGGGTCCTAGCCCTAAGGGGTGCAGCAGTCGCGAAACCTTTACAATGCACGCAAGTGTGATAAGGTAATCCCAAGTGCTTACAATTTTTTGTAGGCTTTTGCCAAGTGTAAAAAGCTTGGAGAATAAGCAGTGGGTAAGACCGGTGCCAGCCGCCGCGGTAACACCGGCGCTGCGAGTGGTGATCATCTTTATTGGGTCTAAAGCATCCGTAGCAGATTATGTAAGTCTTCTGTGAAATCGTTGGGCTTAACTCAGCGGCTTGCGGAAGATACTACATGGTTAGAGACCGGGAGGAGCTAGGAGTATTCCTTGGGAAGCGGTAAAATGCTTTAATCCTTGGAGGACTACCAGTGGCGAAGGCGCCTAGCTAGAACGGGTCTGACTGTGAGGGATGAAAGCCAGGGGAGCGAACTGGATTAGATACCCAAGTAGTCCTGGCAGTAAACGCTGTGAATTATGTGTTGCGTAATCTACGTGGTTATGCAGTGCCGAAGCGAAGGCATTAAATTCACCACCTGGGAAGTACGGTCGCAAGGCTGAAACTTAAAGGAATTGGCGGGGGCGCACTACAAGGGGTGCGGCGTGCGGTTCAATTCAATTACACACGGAGAATCTCACCAGGAGCGACGGCAGAATGAAGGTCAGATTGAAGGTTTTACCTGACAAGCCGAGAGGTGTTGCATGGCCGCCGTCAGTTCGTGCCGTAAGGTGTGCTGTTAAGTCAGTTAACGAACAAGACCTATATCTACAGTTGCTAGCGAGTCTTCCGAGATGATCGAGCACACTGTTGAGACTGCCCGCGTAAGTGGGAGGAAGGTGTAGGCAACGGTAGGTCTGTATGGCCCGAATCTTCTGGGCTACACGCGCGCAACAATGGCAGGGACAATGGGATGCGACTCTGAAAGGAGAAGCCAACCCTCTAAATCCTGTCTTAGTTCGGATTGAGGATTGTAACCCATCCTCATGACGCCGGAATCCCTAGTAATCGGACGTCATCAGCGTCCGGTGAATAAGTCAATGTGCCTTGCACACACCGCCCGTCATCCCAATCGAGCAGGGTTTAGGTGAGGCTTAGCTTTAACTAAGTCGAACCTAAGCTCAGTGAGAAGGGGCAAGTCGTCACAAGGTAGCAGTAGGGGAACCTGCTGCTGGATCACCTCCTTTTATTTTTTTTTTGACACTCTACTAAGCTTAGAACTCATACATCAAATCATTTTTATTTCTGAAGAAGGAATTTTATTAATAATTCTTAAGTAAAATAATTTTTTTCCTTTTAGATAAGGTTCATATGTTTTTAATTTATTTTTATCTATAATTTTTTTAAAATGTTCAAAACTTCCAAATGGAGATTTTAGATATTTCTTTTTAATATGAATTTTTTGAAAATGTGCTGTTTCTAAGTATTTAGATGAACCTTTAATGATAATTGTTTTATTATTAAATTTTGATTTATTTATAGACCAATTATTTAATTTTTTTACTAAATTATATTGTAATTTTGTTAACTTTGGTTTTCTTTTTAAAATATCATTTGTAATTAATTTAAT
>JASLOB010000007.1 GCA_030745695.1 Candidatus Nanoarchaeia archaeon
AGATAGTAAAACAAAAATCTTTGTTTGCTGAAACAGATAAGCAAGTGAATAAAATCTCCTCAGCTGCAGTATTATTCACAGAAAACCTTTTAAATAATTTCTAATCTCTTAATAAATGAGGCATGGATTCTTAATACTATTGATGTTTATTGTGGTAGTTGCAGGATGTGGAATAACTCCACCAAAAGTTCCCACAGTGAGTGATGAATCTACTACACAACAATCTAGATTAGCTAATAGGGGAGTTGTATTAAAATTTATAGAAGATAAGCCACCACAAAATGAGATATTTCTTAATGATAATTTTAGAATAAAAGTTAAATTAGAGAATTATAATGAAAAACCAATCTCAGGAGAAGTTTATTTATCAGATATATTTGATGGAGCAAATCTTCAAGCTATTCCTGGAAAAAGGAGTAAAACTTTTGATGTTCCAGGTGTAGATAAAGAATTAAGAGGAACTCCTGGAGAACAAGAGATAGATTTTGGAGAATTTGTGTATACTAATCCAGATTTACATAATCAAAGAACAAGTTTTACAGCAGAAGTCCAATATTATTTTGATGAGCAATTTTCTACTTCAATGTGTATAAAATCAGAAGAGGCTATTGTTTCTTCATCACAATGTACTAACAAAAGATCGTTTTCTAGTAATGATCTAGGATCACAATATGCGCCAGTAACTGTAACTAGTATTAGACAAGACATGAATTCAATAAATAATGTAGCTAAAATTAAATTATTTTTAACATTTCAAGATTTTGGAGGAAGTTTTGGTGGGATAAACAATCAAGATAATAGTATAGACATAAGCAATGCAGTTGAATTAGCAGGTAAAGGAATATTTAATTGTAATCCAAAACAGTTATCTTTTAATAAGAATATAAAGAAAAGAGAAGCTATTTGTAGGTTAGATGTAGCCTTACCAGATAACAATTATTTCCAAAATCCTTTAATAATAAGATTAAGTTACTTTTATAAAAATACACTACACACAAATCAGATACCTATAACAGATTTAGATAAAAAATTTGAGGTAGGTTTATCATAATAAGAGGATTAATAGATAAAAATGTATAAAATAAGTTATGAAGAGATTGTAAAGAAAATAAAAGAAGAAAAGAAACTTTCAGATAAAGAGATAGAAGAAAAAGTAAATAATAAAATTTCTCAATTAAATAATTTAGTTAGTAAAGATGGAGCTGCATATATAGTTGCTAATGATTTAGGAATTAAAATTTTTGATTTAAATAAAAAAAGATTCAAAATAAATGAGTTAATGATTGGAATGACATCTATGGAAGTTCTTGTTAAATTAGTTCAAAAAAATGAAGTTAGAGAATTTAAAAAAGAGAATAGAGAAGGAAAAGTTCAAAATTTATTAATTGGAGATGATACTGGAGCAATGAGATTAGTTGTATGGGATGAGACACAAATTAACTCATTACAAGAAGTAAAAGAAGGAGATTTATTATTAATAAGTAATGGATATGTAAGAGATAATAATGGATTTAAAGAAATACATCTAAACAAATCTAGTTCTTTTGTGGTTAATCCAAAAGATGAAACTTTAGGTGATGTTTTAGTTAACATACAAAGAAAATTACAAAGAAAACAAATTAAAGATTTACAAATAGGGGATAATGTTTCTTTGTCTGGAACTATTGTTCAATTATTCGAACCAAAATTCTATAATGCCTGTCCTGAATGTAGTAAAAAATTAGGAGTAGAAGGAGATAAATATAAATGTGATGTACATGGCATTGTTAAAGAAAATATAACTCCAATTTTAAACTTATTTTTTGATGATAGTACTGAAAATATTAGAATAGTTGCTTTTAGAGATAATGTAGCTAGTATATTAAAAATAAGTAGTGAAGAAGTTATAAAATTAAAAGATGATATAAACAAATTTACTGAAGTAAGAGAAAAAGTTATGGGATCTCAAATTATTATTAATGGAAAAGTTGTAAAGAATGAGATGTTTGATAGATTAGAATTTATTGCTAATTCTGTAGAAGATATAAATGTTAAAGATTCAGTAGATGAACTATTAAGCAAGTTAAAATGATGTTCATAACACATCTAGTTTTTGGTTTTTTAGTAGCATTAATCTCAATTACTTATTTTGAGGTTCCGAATAATTTTATTTTTATCTCAATTATAGTTTTTAGTTCTATAGTAGCAGATATAGATAAAATGTCTTCTAAAATAGGCTCTAAAGTAAGACCTTTATCTTTTCTTTTGGAATTGTTATTTGGACATAGAGGGTTGATGCACACAATTTATGTTCCAATAGCAGTTTTTATTGTTTTAAGTATATTTAATTATCAACTTATTGGATTTGCTTTTTTATTAGGATTTATCTCACATTTGTTGATAGATTCATTAAACATAAAGGGAATAAGTTTTCTCAAACCATTCCATAAATTTCATATTAGTGGATTTATTAAAACTGGAGGGATTTTAGAATATGTATTATTAACCTCAATTTTAATTACAATTGTCTTAATGGTAGATGTTATTTTTTAATGTGTATACTCTAGAATATTTATAGCGGACACTGGACAAATACACGTCAGGTTTATAAATAATTTTATCTTATGTATAATAAGTCAATGAAATAGATTGCGAATAGCTGACTGTTGTATGCAAACTATTTCTTGATTATATGAAATAAAATCCGATAAGGAGGTAAAAATGCCAAGACCAATACAAAAATGGAGATTAGGAAACATAGATTTTTCTGTGTGGGAAAACAAAAAAGAATTTAATGGTGGGGAGGTTTCTTTCAAGACTTTTAGTATCTCTAAAGGATATAAAAAGAAAGAAGAAGATATTTGGAGATCAGATGTTATTAATAATCTGAGGAGACAAGATATTGTTAAATTACAATTATTATTAAATAAGGTACAAGATTACTTATTTTTCGAAGCTGATAAAGAAAACAAAGAAAGAGAAGATGAGGAGGAATGAAGATGGTAGAAAAAGAGATTAAGAAAGAAGAAACTAAAAAAGAAAAAAAAGAATATTCAATATCTGATCTCCCAGGAGTTGGCTCAGCAACTGCAGAAAAATTAGTAGATTCTGGGTATAATGATTTAATGTCAATAGCTGTAGCCTCTCCAGCAGAATTAGTTGACGCTTGTGGAATTGGAGATAATGTAGCTAAAAGAATAATTAATGTAGCTAGAACTAAATTAGATATGGGTTTTGAATCAGGAGAAGATCTATTAAAAAAAAGAGAACAAGTAACTAAAATTACAACAGGATCTAAAAATTTTGATGCATTAATTGGAGGAGGTGTAGAAACAGGAGCTATAACTGAAGCTTATGGGCAATATGGCTCTGGAAAAACTACATTAGCACACCAATTAGCTGTTAATGTTCAACTACCTAAAGAAAAAGGTGGAGCTGAAGGAATGGCAGTATGGATTGATTCTGAAAGTACGTTAAGACCAGAATTTTTAAAACAATTAGCAGAAGCCCAAGGTTTAAATCCAGAAGAAGCACTAAAGAACTTTAGAGGTGTTAGATCTTTTAATTCAGACCATCAAATGTTATTAGCAGAAAAAGTTGAAGATTTGATTAATGATGGCTTGCCAGTTAAATTAATTATTATGGATTCTTTAATGGGACATTTTAGATCTGATTATTCTGGAAGGGGTCAATTAGCAGATAGACAACAAAAATTGAATAAACATATGCATCAATTGATGAAGATAGCTACAAAATATAATATAGCAATCTATATAACAAATCAAGTAATGGCCAAACCAGATACATTTTTTGGTGATCCTACTGAAGCTATTGGGGGGCATGTTTTAGCACATGCTTCAACATATAGGATTTATTTGAGGAGAGGAAAAAAAGGAACTAGAGTGGCTAAATTAGTTGATGCACCTGCAATGCCTGATGGAGAAGCAATATTCCAAATATTTGATGACGGAATTAAGGATGTTTAATCTATAATCCTACTTTTTTAGTAGTAATAAATTTAGAAAGTTTTATAAGTAGTCTATTTCTTAGAACGAAGAACTAAATTTTAGGAATTAACAATGAAAATTATTAAAAATTCTCACTCTGGAATGGGTGGTATTGCAACTGAAAGTGTAGAGATGTTAAATTATTTAAAAAAACATCCTGAATATAATCTATCTTTAGTTCATAGGGATCCAAATAACCTTAGTTATTTTAAGAGACATGAAAGAAATGTTACAGTTCATCATTTAATTGTTTCTAGAGATTATACTAGACTTATAGATGATGTTGGAAGTGCAGAAGACTTTTCTGAAAAACATAGAGATAAAGTTTTAGAAATAGAGGGAATAATTGAATCAGATAAACCAGAGATTGCACTTTGTGTTGGAACTTTTTATTATCCATGGTTTCTTTTACAAGCAGCTAAGAATCGAGGATTACCTATTGCTATTAGATATGCTGGACTTATAGATAAAGAAGAAACATCTCCTTTATGGCATGAAATTGGAAAAGATTTTTTAAATCCTGAATATCCTTCTATATTTCCTTCAAGTCATGCTAAAGAAACTTTAGAAGAAATACATGGTATAAAACTTCCAGATTCTTATGTTGTACATAATGGAGTAAGTGAAGAATTTTTTAGACATAAAAGAAAACCATCGAATGATGGATTTAGGATAGCGGTTGTAGGTAGACTTCATGAAATAAAAAACCTAGAATTTCTCGCAAAATTAGCAAAAGTTTTGAAAAGTAGTAATATACAAGCTGATTATTCATGTGTAACTGAAAAACATTCAATTGATTTTCCTAATGCTTATCAAAGAAATGTTCTTAAGATGTTAGAGGAAGAAGGGGTAAAAGTATTTGATTATATGCCTCATGAAGAATTAGCAGATTTTTATAGATCAGTGGATTTGGTTATAACTCCTTCACATTTTGAAACATTTGGTAATGTTCCTTTAGAGGCCATTACAACAGGGACTCCAGCCATTGTAAATAGAACAGTT
Source organism: Candidatus Nanoarchaeia archaeon (assembly GCA_030745695.1). Classification (GTDB taxonomy): domain Archaea; phylum Nanobdellota; class Nanobdellia; order SCGC-AAA011-G17; family JACPNG01; genus JACPNE01. Next base: position 4,989 of record JASLOB010000007.1, read on the forward strand.
GGAGTAAAAGAGGCATTAGAAAAAGTTGGATTAGAAGATTTTGTTGTAGATATTAATGACATGGATTCTATAGTTAAAAAGATTAAGAGTATAAAGGATAAGAGAATAATAGTTGATAGAGAAACCTCAAATAAGATTATTGAAAGATATAATTGGGAGTCAAGAATGGATGAGTATTTTGAAGTTTTGAGAAAGTGTTTAGAAAATCAACAAGTATCAATAACAGCAACTCAAGATTTATAAAAAAAGATTATTTTATTGTAGGAATAGTAAATTTAATGTTTTCTTCTATCACATTTGAATATTTTATTTTACAATTAAATTTATTTTTTAGATCATCAACTAACTCTTGAACTAAAATTTCAGGTGCTGATGCTCCTGAACTTATTCCTAAATTTTCAACATTTTCTAACCATCTTTCATCAATAAAATCTTTATTTTCTATTAAATAAGATTTGCATCCATGAAGTTTAGCAGTCTCTACTAATCTATTTGAATTAGAACTATTTTTAGATCCAACAACTAAAACTAATTCACATGTTTTAGCTAGTTCTTTAATTGCATTTTGTCTATTTTGAGTAGCATAACAAATATCTTTAGATTTAGGAGACTCAATATTGGGATATTTTTTCTTTAAAGCATCTACAATATTCTTTGTGTCGTCTAAACTTAAAGTAGTTTGGGTTATATATGCAATTTTTTCAGAATTAATATCTAAATTATTAACATCTTCAATATTTCCTACTAAAAACATTGGAGCTTCACCCATTGTTCCAATAACTTCTTGGTGTCCTTTATGTCCTATCAAAATTATAGAATAATTTTCTTTATTATAACGAATAGCTTCTAGATGAACTTTTGTTACTAAAGGACAAGTAGCATCTAAAAACTTTAAATTTCTTTTTTTAGCTTCTTCTACAACTTTTGGAGAAACACCATGTGCACTAAATATAACTAAATTATCATTGGGAATTTCATTTAATTCTTCTACAAATATAGCCCCTTTTTTCTCTAAATCTTTTACAACATGAAGATTATGAACAATTTGGTGTTTAACATAAACTTTTTTATGAATTTCTAGAGCTTTTTCAACTATCTCAATAGCTCTCTCGACTCCTGCACAAAATCCCCTTGGTTTAACTAAGATTATTTTACTAATCATACAATAAAATAAAGTATTAAACTTAAAAACCTTTAGCTTAAAAGAATCATAAAAATTATAAACAACAGATTATAAATAATAAGATGAACAATGATTTCCTAAAAGACTTTATTAGCTTTGTAGTAGAAAAAGGATTTATTTGGGGTCCTGAACCGGAGATATATGGGGGAATGGCTGGATTTTATACTTATGGGCCTTTAGGGAAATTATTAAAAAATAAAGTTGAAAATTCTGTGAGATCTATTTTTAAATCAAATGATATATGGGAATTAGAAGGCCCTACAATCCTACCAGATATAGTCTGGAAGGCATCTGGTCATTTAGACACATTTTATGATCCAATTATAGAATGTAGTAAATGTAAAGCGAAATTTAGAGCAGATCATTTATTAGAAGAAAAAGGAGTAGAAGGAATAACAAATAATAAAGAAATTCTAAAATTGATGAAACAAAAAAAGATTAAATGTCCTAATTGTAAAGGAGATTTTAAACATGAAATAAAAGATGAATCATTGATGATGAAAACTAAAGTTTCTGGAGAAGATGCTTCTTTAAGACCAGAGACAGCAACAGTTACTTATCTTCCATATAAAAGAAATTATATGTTTTTTAGAAAAAAACTTCCTTTTGGAGTGTTTCAAATTGGTAAAGCATACAGAAATGAGATTTCACCTAGACAACATGTTATTAGGGGAAGGGAGTTTACCCAAGCAGAAGCACAAATTATTATTGATCCTAAAGAAAAAGATAATTGGCCTGAATATAATAAAATAAAAAATTTAAAACTACCAATGTGGGATTATAAATCACAAAAAAAGAAAAAAGATCCTAGTTTAATTAGTTTAGATTCTTTAATTAAATCTAAATTAATAAAAACAAAGGCATATGCTTGGTGTTTATGGTTAGCATATCAACAATTTATTAGTATGGGAATTCCTAAATCAAATATTAGGATAAGACAACACAATCTAGATGAAAAAGCATTTTATGCAGATGATGCATGGGATATTGAGATCAAACTTAGAAGTTTTGGTTGGACAGAAGTTTGTGGGGTTCATGATAGGACAGATTATGATTTAAGTAAACATGGGGAACACTCTAAAGAAAATTTAGAAGCTACAAGGGAAGATGGCAGTAAATTCACACCCCATATCTTAGAAATTGCTTTTGGTACTGACAGACCAGTTTTTTCTTTATTAGATACGTTTTATGAAAAAAAAGAAAAGAAAGATGGAAAAACAATGTTTAAACTTCCTTATCATTTAACACCTATAGATCTAATGATATTTCCTCTTGTTAAGAAAAATAATTTAATAAAAATAGCAAAAGAAATTAAAAATGATTTAGATAAAAATTTTGTTTGTGTATATGATGATGTTGCTTCTGTAGGAAAAAGATATTTCAGAGCAGCAGAAGTTGGAACACCTTATTGTATTACAATAGACTTTGATTCTATAAAAAATAAAGATGTAACAATAAGAGATAGAGATACAGAAAAACAAATTAGAGTTAAAATAAAAGATTTAAAAGAAATTATAAATAAATTATTAGATAATGAAGTTAAATTTGAAAAAGCTGGAAAAATAGTTAGATAATCAATCTTTTTCTTCAAATTTAGCAAAGAATATTATTCCTGCTACAGAGAATATTGTTATTATTATAGCTGCAACAAACTTAAAGATATAACTCTCTTGAGTTAAACTAAACTTAAATAATAAATCATTAATAACCGCCTGTATTGCGTCTCTCCAAGATAAAGCTATTAAAAATCCAAATGCAGCTAATACTGCTGTGATTATGTGTCTTCTTATCTCTTTTTTTACTTTCTTTGTTGCACCAATTATTTTTCCATCTATCTCTGTTTTATCTAACAATCCCTTAACTAGTTTTCTGACCATTTCAAATGAAATATCCTACTATTTATAATGTTTTTTGATTTTATATAATCCAAAAGCTTTTAAAAATAAAATAAATTAAAATTAAATGAAAGATTGTTTATTTTGTAAAATTATAAATAAAGAAATTCAAGCTGATATAGTTTATGAAGATGATTCTATAATTGCTTTTTTAGATCTTAATCCTGTGAATAAAGGTCATACATTATTAGTTCCTAAAAAACATTCAAATGATTTTTTAGATATGAACAAAGAAGATTTAGAACATTTTTTCTCTAAAGCCCAAGAAATATCAAAAGCAATCATAAAATCTATGGACTCTCCAGGATTGAATTTCACTACAAATATAAAAGAAGCTGCTGGGCAAGTAATATTTCATACACATTTTCACTTAATGCCTAGATTTGAAAATGATAATCTAAAACTTTGGTATGGAAAAAGATTAGAGAATACTGAGATGAAAGAAATAGCTTCTAAAATCAAAAGTCTTTTAAAATAAATTAATTCTTTTTTATTATGCCTCTGTAGTTTAGCCCGGTAGAACGCCAGTCTCATGAGCTGGATATCGGCGGTTCAAATCCGCCCAGAGGCAGATTATTCTAACTTAGATAATACTAAACTTTGTTTATAGTTTATTTCTTTCCTAATGTTATCTCTATACTACTTACTCTTACTTTTTTTCCTTCTTTGTTGTCAAATTCTTCACTATTTATTGTTATATCTTTTACTGCTACATTCCCTTCTAGAAATCTCTTTGCTGCTACTTCTGCTACATCTACAGCTCTACTAATAAACTTTCCTCTAGATTTTATTATTACTTCACTTGCTCCTTGTGTTGTAAACTGCATTACTACACCAGTAACATAGTTCATAAATGGTTTGTTACCAATAAAGACAGTGTGGTCATCTGTTGATCCTGTCATTTTTTATCCCCCCAATTAAACTTCTTTTTCTCTCTTCTTTAGCTTAGTTAAATATCCTGCTACAATATTTCTAAGCTTTTTAGATTCTACTTCTAATAACTCTACTACTGATTTTTTATTATCTTCAAACTTATCAGTAAATTTATCTCTATGTTCGTTAATCAATTTGTTTACTGTTCTTTTAATCAATTTAGTCTTTATTCTACCCATAAATTTATCTTTGATAGAGTATTTATAAACCTTTTCATAATTTCTTAAAGATTATGGTTTCTTTTTCTTTTTCTAAGAATTCTTTAGCTTTTTTTGTTAAATCTCCTTCACTTAAAAATAATGATTGTTTACCTTTAGCTTCATTCATAGCCAAACTTAAATCTCCATCACTAACTCTTTTTTTTATTTTTATTTTACAAAAAAATGTAACTTTTCCTATAACACTATCTACTTCTAAACTATAATTGAATTCTTTGTTCTTTTTTATTATATCTTCTTTAATTATTTTTATTTTATTTTGATTGAAATAATTTTGAATTTTATTTAAAATTTCAGGGTTTGATTTTGTTCTAGTTCTTTTTATTTTTGGCTTTTCTATTTTAGGTTGTTCTTTAACTAACTCTTTTTTTGGTTTTTCTTCTAAGATTGGTTTATCAATTTTTTTAGGTGCCAAATCTTCAATAAATTTTTTTGCTTCTTCTTCTTTTGTTAGATACCATCTCCAAAATATTTCGTTATTGTTATCAATTTGAACAGCAAAATCTTTCAGTTCTCTTAATGCTACTCTTTGCCATGGTTCACATTCTGAATCTTTCAAAACTTTTTTTTCTTTTAAGATGTTATAAGTTTTTTTTAAAGCATTTTCTAAATAATCATACAACATCTGTAGTCTTTCTTCTTGTCCTTTAATGTAATAAATAGGACTTCCACCTACTTTAGCTTTAGACAATAATATTTGTTTCTTATCTATTAATTCAGATAGAATAGCAGAAGTAAATAGTATATTTTGATTTATAACTTTAGATATTTTTACAGGTAGTATTGGACCGTTCATTTGAACTATACTTAAAACTTTACTTCTTACATCCTCCATACTTTTTTATAGAAATCTATGTTATAAATAGTTTATCAAAATATATTATATAAATTAAGGCCTTGTCCAAGAGACACTATAATAAGTCACATCATTTTCATCATCTACGATTCCTATCAATAAATTTTTTCTTGTACTATGTGCAACTCTATTTTTAGCTGAAAATTCATACCAAGTTAATGTAGTTGCTTCATGTATTGGATAAAGTATCCATTTAGCATGATCTTGCCCTGGTTTAACACCTCTATCATACACTCTAAAATCAGCACCAAATTTTAATGCTGTTTTGATTATATAACATCTATCTATCATATCTCTAAATACAACATATCTTATCCAAAAATTAGGTTCTATTTTTCTAGCTTTTTTGATGAAATCATCTATTTTTAATTTCTTTTTTTTACCATCTTCTACTTCAATCTTTTTCTTTTCTATTAAATATAATCCTTCAACTAAAGAATAGTAGAATTTTCCTTCTTGTAACTCCCCAAATCTACTTTGATCATAGAGACTTCTAGCTTCACTTGTATCTTCAGCTATTATTTTCTCTCTTGAAAACATAGCTTTTACTTTCTTAGTTCTTGGTTTTTTTTCTTTAACTACCATAATCTCCATTAATAAAAAACTATTTAAAAAGCTTATTATTAGGGATGTTATGGAGCTTATATTTTTAGGAACTGGATCAATGATTCCAACTCAAGATAGAAATCATTCTGCTACTTTATTATGCTATAAAAATGAAGGAATATTAGTAGATTGTGGGGAAGGAACTCAAAAACAATTTAGAATAGCTAAAATTCCTATAACTAAAGTTACTAAAGTTTTGATAAGTCATTGGCATGGTGACCATGTTTTAGGATTACCTGGATTAATCCAAAGTTTAGAAAAACATCATTATCACAATGTTTTAGAGATATATGGTCCTAAAGGATCTAAAAAATATTTTGATAATATGTTTAAAGGTTTTAATTATAAGATAGGAATAGATTATAAAATAAAAGAGATTAGTAAAAGAGTTTTTTTTGAAAATGAAGATTTTAAATTAGAATCATTAAAATTAAATCATATTATACCTTGTTTAGGATATTCATTTATTGAAAAAGATAAAAGAAAAATTAATATGAACTACCTAAAAAAATTCAAGTTAAAATCCCATCCTATACTAAAGAAATTACAACAAGGAAAAGACATAATTTGGGAAAAGAAAAAAATTAAAGTTTCTCAAGCTACAAAAATAAAAAACGGTAAAAAAATAACATTCATTACAGATACAGGATTGTGTTCTAATATACAAAAATTAGTTAAAAATTCTGATTTAATGATTACAGAAGCAACATATAAAGATGAATTAGAAGAAAAAGCTAAATTATACAAACATTTGACAACAAAACAAGCTGCTTTAATAGCGAAAAAAACTAATGTTAAAAAATTGATATTAACACATTTTAGTCAAAGATATAAAGATTTGAATGAATTAAAAAAAGAATCATTTGAAATATTTAAGAATGTTGAAATAGCAAAAGATTTTCTAAGAATTTCACTCTAGTTTATAATTATAAAATAAAAATAGATCGCTCCATACATTATAAATTAAATTTATTATGTATCTTATTGCAATAACTATAACTAATAAACTAATAATTGTAATCTTGTTTAATGAAAGATCTAATAATACAATTATTAATCCAAATCCAAAAATTACTAACCAAGTTAGGATTATATGTTTATAATTTTTTAAAAAATAGTCATATAATTTTTTAACTGTTTGTGTTGAGTTTGTTCTATCAAAAAATAAAGCTGGATATCTAAATAATAATAAAAATCTAAGAAAGATTAATGTTAATAAAAATAATATTGAGATTAATATAAAAAAAGTTTCTTGATAAAAAGAGTTTAATGCATTTAAACTAGCTAGCATAGCAAAAGATACTATTACAGCTAAAGAGATTAAAAAAATAGTTAATCTTAACCATACAACATCCCAAAAATGATTCATACTATGGTCATACATATTCTTTAAACTCAATTTTTTCTTCTCTACAACATCTTTCATCATTCCAAATTTCATGGCTAATAATCCAGAACCTAATACAAAACCGCCTAAGAAAAATATTAATAGATAAATTAATACTACTAAAACATCTTTTTGTACTAAACTTGTAAAAATTGGTGCTAATGCTTCAATGGAATCAGCTACTCTTAAAGAACTAGCTAATTTATTTGCATCTGTTAAAAGATTTAACACTCCACTATACTTAACAAATACAAATCCAGATAAAAATGTGAATATTAATAATATTAAATCTGGAACAAATAAAAGAAATTCTAAATTCTTAAAAGTTTTAATAACCCTCTCTTTATACATTATAAAAATAAAAAAGAAATATTATTTAAAAAGTTATTCTTTCTTTTTAATTTGATCTTTTAACTTTAATTTCTTCAATAATTCTTTGTATCTATTTCTTATTGTAACTTCAGTTACTCCAGCTACATCTGCTACTTCTCTTTGTGTTTTCTTTTCATTATTTATTAATGCAGCAACATATAATGAAGCAGCTGCTATTCCTGTTGGTCCTCTCCCAGATGTTAACTCAGAATTTTGAGCTTTTTCTAGGATCTCAACAGCTTTACTTTGAGTATCTGGATTTAATCTTAAAGCACTAGCAAATCTTGGGATGTAATCTACTGGATTACTTGGAAGTATTCTTATCCCTAGTTCTCTTGTTACAAATCTATAAGTTCTTCCAATCTCTTTTTTATCTATTCCAGAAGCTTCACTTAGTTCATCTAGTGTTCTAGGAACTTCATGTCTTCTACAAGCAGCGTATAATGCTCCTGCAACTACACTTTCCATTGATCTTCCTCTTACTAAACCTCTTTGAACAGCTAAAGTATAAATTCTAGCTGCTTCTTCTTCTACACTTTTTGGAAGTTTTAAGTAAGAAGCTACTCTCTTAAGCTCTGCTAAAGCTAATTTTAAGTTTCTTTCAATAGCTGTAGAAACTCTATATTGCCATTTTCTTAATCTAAAGAATTTATTTCTTCCTTTTGTCTCTAATTTATATATATCTCCTTTTTGTCCAATATCTGTTCCTAATCCTTTATCAAATTTTGTCCAAGTTGAAGGAGCTCCAGTTCTTCTTACTCTTTCTGCTTGTTCTGAGTCAAATTCTCTCCATTCTTGCTCAAAATCAACCATTTTTTCTTCTAGAACTAAACCACAATCTCTACAAATTATCTCGCCTTTATCTTTGTGGTGATTTAAATTTATGCTCCCACATTCAGGGCACTTTTTTATATAATTAGCCATTGTATGACCCCCAAAATTAAAATAACCTTTAAAAAATATGTGCATCAATCATTTATAAACCTATCGATTATTTTTAAATATTCTTATTTATAGTGTTATTTTATAGTAGTAACAAATAGAAAGGTTTATAAATCTGTAATACACAAATATAGTATCATAATCATGGAGGATTAAATGGGATTAGGACAATATTTAGCAAGAGGAGTTGTTCACACTGGTGTTCCAGCTGCAGGAGTATCATTAGCATTATGTTATGCTCCAGAACTAGCTAATCAAGTTAAAGAATTAGCTAATATAGCTCAATGTTCTCCTGGCGTTATACCAGGATTAAAAGAATGTGCTATTGACTTAGGAACTTTTGGTGGATTAGCTGCATTAACTAATGAAGCTAGAAGATGGTCAGGAAGAGCGTTAGAAGGTGCTATAAACTTATATAATGCTTAGTAAAATGAATACACTGACAAATTTATCTTGGTATGCTACAAATAAAGTAGTTAGTCTTCCTTTTTACTTAGCTGGATTAGGGGCTGCAAAAGATTTGAATAAAGGAGTTTTAGCAGCTACACAAGGAGCTTATAATCTTCCTACTGATTTTGCAAAAGGTTTAGTTAATAATGAAGGTGTTGCTTCTTTAGCAAAAGGAACTGCAAGTTTGTTATTAGGGGTTGGCCAAAGCGCAATAGAAAATCCTTTAGAAACGCTTGCTTGTTTAGGGGCAGGATTAGTTATTGGAAAAGGAATATCTTGGAAATCAGAAAGACTTAGACAATATGCAAGAGATGAGAATACATTTAAAGAAAAACATGGGATATAATAAAAATTTATTTTCCAACTAGAATTGCATTAATGATATTTTCTTGACCTGGTCTATTTGTTACTTTAGCTTTCCCTTTTTCTGTTTCTATTATTGTACCTTTAGTCATAATATTTCTTCTAACAAAGTGTCTGTTAGCAGGAGTTTCCACTATAGTTTTAATTTTTAATTTAGAATATTTTTTTGTTTTAGGATCATAAACATTAACAACATTATCACTATAAACTCTAAACTTAAAGTTTTTACTTCTAACTCTTATTTTAGAAGATCTTCTATCTCCTACTTTAGTATGTGTTGGAGAATTTCCTTTTTCATATTTTCTTTTCTTTCTATACTTTTGATATTTTCCACCACTAACTTTCTTAGTTGGTCTTGAATGTGTAATTGCCATAAAATATTTTTAAATTTACAATTTATAAATGTTTTTAGAAAGGTTTTTAAACGCTTTAAACAGGAAAATTATATGGATCTAGAAAGACCGTTAGATGCGTTAAACAATGCTAGAGGTAAGAGAGTATTATTAGAATTGAAGAATCAAAAACAAATTAGAGGAAACTTAAAATCATTTGATATTCATATCAACACAGTTTTAGAAAATGCTGAAGAATATGAAAATGGTGAGTTAAAAAGAAAATTAGGGTTAACTTTTATTAGAGGTGACACAATAATCTTAATATCTCCTTCTGAATAAAATGACAAAAGGAACACCCTCCATGGGTAAAAAGTCTGGTAAAAAGAATTTTATTAGATGTAGAAGGTGTGGAAAAGCTAGTTATCATATAAGAAAGAAAAAATGTTCTAGTTGTGGATTTGGTAATTCTTCAAAGCTAAGGAAATATGCTTGGCAAAAACAAAGAACAAAAAGAAAAAGTATTTAGTTAATTATTCTAAACTAAAGTTATTTAAATTAAAATTCTTATAATTATATATGCGGGGGTGCCAGAGTGGACAAATGGGCTGGGTTTAGGCCCCAGTGGCTTAGTGCCTACACAGGTTCGAATCCTGTCCTCCGCAATAGAAAATCTTTATATATTGAAATAAACTTATTATAATATGGCCAATCGTGTTAAATATAAAGTAGATAGTACAGGTAGACATAGAAAATATGAAGGTAAAAGAACTTTTTTCTCAGGTACAAGAGAGGTAGGTGCTCAAAAAAGAAAAGCAGAAGTTAGACAATATGAAGAAGACCTCACATTATATGATCAAGTAATTGACTTAATAAAAGGAGTTACTCAACGAGAACATGGTGATATAAAACATTATGAAAAATTACAAAAAGAGGGAGAGATAACAGAAAGACAAGCTTACAGATTAATAGAAAATTCTAAAAAAAATTTCGGAAAAAAGAAAGGTAAACTAGAAGAATTCCTAGAAAAGATTGAAAAAATAGCAGCAGTTGTCCTATTGGCAATAGCAACTTTCTCATTAGTAATTTCTATAGTTGATAACCCTTCTATAACAGGTTATTCTGTGTTAGGAATATCTCAAGCAACTAATACAACATTAATATTAAATGTATTTGCATTTATATTTGTGTTATTGTTAGTTTATCCAAGCGGAGATATTCTTGAACAATTTAAACCAGTAAGAAAAAAATCAAGAACTAAAGCTAGAAGAAAAAGAAGAAAATAAAGTTCTATAATAACTATATAAAATTAATAATAATAATGTTATTATTAAATTAAAAGTTGAGAAAGCATTAAAATTTCCAATATAAAATACAAAATTATTTAGAAATGAAACTAAAAATAATATAAAAATAAGAAAATATCCAATATATAATGGGAATAAAATATGTATTTTTTTAATTGCTATTAAAAATCCTTTTTTTAAAGTTTTTAATAAACTATTTTTGTTTAATAAAGAATAGAATATAATTAAGAAAT
>JASLOB010000008.1 GCA_030745695.1 Candidatus Nanoarchaeia archaeon
AATGGGTTGTTCCAAGAACATCTCCTTCTTTACTTATTATCTTTTTTGATTAAGTGATATTGCAACCAGTATTGGATTCTGAATCAGGATTAAAGTAATAGTAATTTACATTTTCTCCTTCATTAGAACCTTTTCTAAAACTCGCTAAAGTAATATCATCTTTCCAGCAAAATCGACCTGATTGTTTAAATAGAGTTTCATCTGTCCAATAATTTGGTAATTGAGTCCATTCTTCTGATGATAAAATTAAGTAATCTGGGATTATATTTTTGCATTATCTTTACATAAATTTTTTTGTGGTGTTGGGATTGTATCAATATTGGTTTTAACATCACTTTTTACTTCTGAAAAGAATTCTTTAACTTGATATCTTGTCATAGGATTGGTAATGAAAGAAAATATTAATAGTGCGATTACCATAATGAATACTGTTGAAATTATATATTTGATATTCATAAGACGTATATTCTTAAACAGATATTTAAATGTTTTTAAGGAAAACTGCCCCTTTCTCTTTTTTAGCCCTTTCTCCCGATTGTAACTAACATCGGGCTTATGCGAAGTTGAATTTTGAGAGCTGGAATGACTCCCGCTTACTTAACAATACACTAAGCTATCATTATAACTTTCTAACAAAAGTTAAGAAAGCAGTATGTTGTAAAGAAGATTTTGGCCTGGTTTTTTGTCCTTCAACCATCCACTCTCTTTCTATTAACTCAATTGTTTTAACAACTAAAAAATTATGTTTATTAACTTCATGTATAAACTCCATGACTTGAGGTATTGTAGGAAGATAAGAGATTAAAAATGATCCTTGTTTTAATGAATCATAACAATTTTTTACAGTTTTCCAAGGCATAGGCAAATCTAAAACAATTAAATCTAATTCTTTTTCATCAATATTTTCATATATATCTTTATTCTTAAGTTCAACATTTTTAATATCTAAAAAATCTAAATTTTTTTTGGCTAAATTTAAGTTATCTTTATTTTTATCATAACTATAAACTTTCTTAACAATTCTAGCTAAGAATGAAGTTAACTTTCCAGATCCTGTTCCAGCTTCTAAAACTATTGAATCTTTGTCTATAGAACTATATGTTAAAATTAAAGCAATATCTTTTTCTAACATAGCTTGAGGATCTCTTTTTATTTTTTCTATTTTGTCAATGAATAAAGCAGGAGCTACTGAAAATTCTTTTCCAGAATGAGCTTTTACTTTATTTACAGATTTTTTTAAATCTTCTTCTTTTATCACCCCAGAAGCTGTATGTAAATCTCCTTCATTCCAATAATACTTTTTATCTTTTCTTATTAATATTTTTTTCATTTTTTTTGCGGAGTACAGGATTCGAACCTGCGTAGGCACTAAGCCAATGCGTCTTGAGCGCATCCCGTTTGACCGCTCCGGCAACTCCGCATATTAATATTAGTAAAATAATAGCTTTTAAATCTTACTTAGAATAAAATAACTAAGAATAAGATAATATTAATCATATTGATTTTCTAATTTTTTGTGTAATGAATAAGAATTAGTCAATTGTGGTTATAGGTCTAGCTTGCATAAAGTAGATTCTATCTTTTTCAATAGCCCATTCAATATCCATTGGTTTTTTAAAATAATCTTCAATTTTTTTTGACATTTTAGCTATTTCAATAATAAATTTAGTAGGCAATTTTTGTTGTAGTGATCTACTAGAATCTAAATGAATCTCTTCAGTTTTATCTTCTTTTCTTATCAACATTTTTTCTTGATCTCCAATACTTATATTTAGAATTCTTAGGGTTTCTTTGTCAATAATATAATCATCTGGATTTATCATTCCTGATACTACTACTTCTCCTAAACCTAGACCAGCTTCTATTAGAATTTTTGTTTTATCTTTAGAAACAGGATGTATTGTAAATGATACACCAGCAACTTCACTATCCACCATCTTTTGAATAATGACTGCCATTTTTATTTTGCTCTTGTCTATCTTTTTTTCTTCACAATAAGCTTTTATTTTTGGAGAGTTAATAGAGTTTATACATTCTATAATACTTTTGATTATATTTTCTTTTTTAACATTAAGATATGTTTCAAATTGTCCAGCAAAACTGTCTGTGGTACTATCTTCTTTAGTTGCTGAACTTCTTACAGATACAAATTTACAAGATAGTTTATCAAAAGCCTCATAAATCTCTTTTTGTTTATCTTTAATTTCATTAGAAGATACATTTGTTGTTATAACAAATCCTTCTGGAACAGGTATTTTAGCTTTAATTAATTCACCTAATCCAGCAGCTTTTCCACCAACTTCATTTATATCTTTATTTGATAGATTATTTAGAAATTTAATCATCTTTAATTAGTCTTACAAAACCTTCATTAGCATTAACTTCAATTTGGTCACCATTTTTCAATAAATTTGTTGCTTTTTTTGTTCCAACAATACAAGGGATTCCTAGTTCTCTACTTACTATTGCTGCATGTGATCCAAGCCCACCTTGATCTGTAACTATGGCTTTTGCTTTTTTACAAAGTTCTATCAACTCAGGAGAGGTAGTATGAGCTACAAGTATATTCCACTCTTCCATTTGTTCTATTTTTTCTTGAATAAATTTTTCTGTAAATATTTGATATGGGATAACAATTGCTTTACCATTTACAAGTCCTTTACTGGCAATTACTCCATGTAAATGTTCAACCCCTTCAATTTCTCCAAAAAAATCTTTACATATTTTTAGACTTTCTTCATAATCGAACTCAACAAGTTTATCATTAACTCCAGCCATAACAAAACACTCTTTTCTCTTATGCGCTTCTGTTAGATCTATTTTTCCATTTTCAATCAATTCAACAAAATCATTAGATGAAAGACTGCCTATAAGCTCTTCTTCTATATTAAATTGTTTACTTAACACTTTCATAAGTCTTGTGTAAAGACTATTTTCACTTAAAGTAAACTCATTCATTAGTAGCCTACCTCTTGTTTTTATATCTTCTAAAACTTCCAAATTTTTCTTTAAAATTTCTGATGCATTAGATTCTTTCGCATCAATATAAGCTTGATTTGAATAAAAAAATTCAGTTTTATAATAATACATCCAATGTTTTCTTATTGTCTTTGTTATTTCATCAAACATCTGCTTTGTTATTTTTTTAGGTAATTCTTTATATTTTTCTAAGAACTTTTGAGATTCTTTCATAAATTTATTAAATTCTTCTTTATACTCTAGAAATTCTTCTTTATCTTTAAAGAAATTAGCTCCTTCTTTTAGAAGTGCATTAAAAGTCTTTTTTGGAAGAAGTGTTTGCCATACACCATCTTTGTATATTAATAGACAATCAAGATTTTTGTACTTATACATAAAAAGTTCACTAACATAGTAAAAACTAAAAGGAATATCTATCCTAAATAACTCTTCATAATCATCTGGATTTATACTTTCTATATTCATTTTATCTCTCTAACGAATCTATCTATAGACATTTCAGAAGCTTTTTTAACTAATTTAAATGCTTCTATATGCTCTTCTTTATGTGGGGATCCGAAACTATTTAAGATTGGATCGGTTCCACTGTAATCTGAGATTACTTCTAATCTAGGTTGATTACTTGAAACTCTATAAATTTCTCTAATCTTTTCAGCATTACTCTGAGCCATTGGAAGTATAAGTGAAATATCAGATGAAACTTTTGTTTGTTTATTTGATCTCCCTTCATATATTAATCCAAAATCTCTTAAAAATTCATCTCTAAGTTCAACTTCTTCTCTTTGAAAATGATTTAAAGTTCTAGTTGCTAAATTATTAACAATACCTCTAAATATTTCATCTTCTTCATACCTTTCTGAATCATCTTTTTTTAAAATCTCTTTTTCAACTAATCCCATCTCTTCAGAAGAATATAGATCAGGGGCTACAAGATTGTAATTATGTCCTCTCCCTATTAAGTAGCTAGCAATTTTAAATGAGTCAATTGGTTTTTTAGAAATATCAGCGTCAGTTCCACTTGAAGAGATTGTAATTCCCTCTAAAAAGTCTCTATAATTCAACTTTAAATGAGCTCTTGCCATAGTTTCAGCTAGAGGACTTCTCCCATTATTAGCTGTACATACATATTCTATCCTTCTTTTTTCCATATAGATCATATGTATTTAACGTTTATAAATCTTACTATTTGTCACTACTGATAAATAATGATTAGATTATTCGTTCAATAAAATTAGATTACATCTTCTTCTATTTATTTAAACACGGCTTTGCACATAAACTAATTTTTGCACATTAATAATATAAATTGCACATAAATTAAAAAAAGGGCAAAGCGTGGCCTAAGCGTAAGGAATTTGGGCTTTTCACTTCTAAAATAGCAAATATATTTTGTATTATTTAATATATTATTAAACACAATATAATTATTTTTATATCATTAAAACCATTATATCTATGGCTTCAAAACAGAGCCCGAATGGGTAAAGTAAAGAAGACTAAACTCAAAAAGGAGAAAAGAAAATGAAAGTAAGTAGTTTAAATAGATTTAAGAACACTTTTGTAAAATTAAGTGTCTATGACAGTGAAGGAAAAGTAGTAAATATTTCTGAAGGCAAGAACGCCAAGGTTGAAGATATTACTGAGAGAGTAATAACTATAGAATACGAAGATGGCAAATTAGAGAATTATAAAATTGACGATATAGCTTCAATTGGCCCAGTAGAGGATTACCCAGTTATGGACGAAGAAGATAAAATGATTTA
>JASLOB010000009.1 GCA_030745695.1 Candidatus Nanoarchaeia archaeon
TATTACTAGAAGAATCTAAATTTTTTAATTCAGTAATAGAAGTTCTTGATAAATATAGAGAAGATATTCTATTTAATTTACTGAATGGTAAATCTCCAGATATAACAAAAATTGTAAAAGTTGAGGAACCAAAACAATTAAAAAGTGAAAATAAAGAAAAAGAAAATACATTAATAAGATTTAATGAAAATATTCCAAAATTTATGGGTGATGATTTAAGTGTGTATGGGCCTTTTAAGCAAGAAGATATGGCCTCTCTACCTAAGATCATAGCTAATATTTTAGTAAGTAAAGGAAGTGCAAAAGAAGTATGAAAGTTCCAAAATTAATGAAGACATATTGTAAGTATTGTAAGAAACATGCTCCACATAATGTAGCTCAAGCTAGAGTAAAAGATAGGGGTGCATTAAAGAAAGGATCTATCCAAAGAGCAAAGAAAAGAGGATTAGGAAGAGGTTTTGGGAATCTGGGAAAATATGGATCAAAGCCAGCTATATCTAAATGGAAGAGAACAGGGGCTAAAAGCTCAAAAAGAATTGATTATAGATTAAAATGTAATGTTTGTAATAAAATTAGTATAAGAACATCTAGTTCTAGAGTTAAAAAGTTCTCTTTAGAATAAAAAGTCTTTTAAACCATCTAAATCCATTTAAAAAATGCAAGATCACATAAAAGAACCAACTAGTAAATTTATAAAACTTAGATGTCCTAAATGTAAAAACGAACAAATGATGTTCGGTAAGACCTCTACTAAAGTAAAGTGTTTGGTCTGTGATAAATTATTAGCAATTTCCACAGGTGGAAAAGCTAAGATAAAAGCCCAAATATTAGAAATCTTAGAATAATGTTCTATATAAAAAAAGGATTACCAGGAGAATCTGAATTAGTTTTGTGTACTATTAAGAAAGTTTTACCTCACTCTGTTTTTGTATCTATTGATGAATATAAAGATTTAGAGGGAATGATTCATATTTCTGAAGTATCACCTGGAAGAATTAGAAATATAAGAGATTTTGTAAAAGAAGGAAAGACAATAGTTTGTAAAGTTCTAAGAGTAAATACTGAAAAAAAACATATTGATTTGTCATTAAGAAGAGTATCTTCTTCTATGAAACAAAGAAAGAGTAATGAATATAAACAAGAGCAAAGAGCTGAGAAAATATTAGGAATAACAGCTAAAAAATTAAAAACAGATTTAGAGTCAATGTATAAAAATGTAGGTAATTTATTAATAGAAGAGTTTGGATCTTTATATGAATCATTTATGGTTATTTTAAAAGATAAAGATTCTGTTAAAAAGTTAAAGATAGATGATAAATATTTAAAGCCTTTAATAAAAGTTATTAATGAGACCATAAAACCACCTGAAGTTAATAAATCTGCTACATTATTACTTAGAACATTATCTCCTGAAGGAATTGATATAATAAAATCTGGAATAAAAGAAGCATTAGATTTTGCAAAACAAAAAAAATACAAAGTTAAATTAACTTATATTAGTTCACCAAAATATAAAATAGATGTTAAAGCAGAAGACTATAAAACAGCTGAAAATGTTCTTAAAGAAGTTTCAGATGTAACAATAAAATATTTAGAAAAAAATAAAGGCCAAGGTCAATTAGCAGAATGATCCTAAAATGTGAAACTTGTGGAGGGTATACAATGGATAAAAATTGTCCTAAATGTAACAAGGAAACAATATTAATCAAACCAGCAAAATACTCTCCAGAAGATAAATATGGACATTACAGGAGGTTAGCTAAGAAAAATGACATATAAATTTGAACAGATAGCTAAGTTAAACAAAATTAATGATGCAGTTTTGATAGAGGGATTACCAGGAATTGGAAATGTTGGAAAAATAGCTGTAGATTTTATGATAGAAAATTTAAAAGCAAAAAAGATTTATCAAATTTATTCACATAACTTTCCTCATGCAGTATTCATTAATGAAAATAATTTAGTTGAGCTTCCAAGAATAGAAGTTTATCATAAAAAAATTAAGAATAAAGATGTTTTATTATTAGCAGGAGATATACAACCAATAGATGAGTCTTCATGTTATCAATTTTGTGAAGATGTTTTAGATACAATGGGAAAGCATAAAATTAATGAGATTGTAACTATTGGAGGCATAGGATTGCAACATATCCCTCAAGACCCTAAAGTTTATTGTACATCAAATGATAAAGATATAATAAAAAAATATAAATCAAAGAACTTAACAAATGAGATCTTTGGTATTGTAGGTCCAATAATAGGAGTTTCTGGATTGTTAGTTGGTTTGGCAGAACAAAGAAAGATAGCAGCAATAGCATTATTAGCTGAAACATTTAGCCATCCTACTTATCTAGGAATTAAGGGAGCTAGAGAGGTTCTAAAAATAATTGATGATAAACTTAAGATGAATCTTAATTTAAATAAATTAGATGAAGAGATCTATGAGATTGAAAAAGACATAAAAACAAAAACAAAAGAATTTTCAAAGTTACAAAAGAAAAAAGATGGTCTAAGAACTGATTACATAGGTTAAAAATCAGTTAAACTTTTGTCTTTATTTTCATTTATAGTCTTAGATTCATCTAAAATCACTTTTCCATATCCTCCATCATAACCTGGAATAATTTTTAGTTTATCTTCCCTATTTTTTATGATTACATCAACTAATTTTTCATCTGCTACTTTTTTTAGTTCTTCTTCATTTATATTTAATAAAATATTAAATTCATTATTAAAATTTTTAATTAGATTATTGTAGATTGTCCAAACTTTTTTAGAAGTTAGTTGTTTCATTCCATATACTGTTGTTATCAATTCATGTAATGGAATTAATCTTTTATATTCTATAAATTCTTTAGGTTTGTAATTTTCTGGTTCTTTAGCTAGCTCTTCAATCCTATATTGAACCCCAATTGTTAAAGCTTTTTTACATTTAGGACACATTCCATCTACTTTTTTAGTTTCTTCAGGACTTAATGAAATATTACAATTTGCATGTCCATCATAATGGTACTTTCCATAATCTGGGACGGTTTCTATTGTAGAATTTAATCCTTGTTTTGTTCTTATAGCTTTTAATATTTCTTTATATTCTAATTTACACTCAAATATTGTTGATTCTCTTCCTATACGCCAAGGCCAATAACTATGTGCATCTGAAAATGAAACTATATTAATATCTTCTTTTAAGCGCCATAACATTGGAGGATCTGCTGACATTCCTGATTCAATAGCATGAATATATTTTGTGTTGTCTTTAAAACAATCTTTTAGTGTATCAAATCCAGTTTTAGATCCAAATAACCCAAAATAAGGTGTCATACAATGAGCTGGGATAATCTCTATATCTTGATCAATATCTCTCATAAAATCAACTAGTTCAATAGATGTAAATCCAAATATTGGTCTACCATCATAGTCTAATCTTCCTTTACTTCCTAAAAAATCAATAATTTGATTAGCAACTTCTCCGTTAGGGGCGAAGATTAAATGATGGATCCTTCTTCCTTTTCCATCTTGTTTATACATTAAAGAAATTTCAGTTTGCCATAAAAATGGAAATTTTGTTTTACTCCATAGAATTCCATTTTCATCTTCTGTTAATTTTTCTTTTATTTCTTTATTCCATAAAGGATGTTGAAAATCTCCTGTCCCCAACAAATCTAATCCTTTAATCTTGGCATATCTTTCTAATAAATCTAGAGTGGTGTTTTTACTACATGCTCTAGCGTATCTACTATGGATTTGTAAATCAGCTATTATCATATTAAAAATTTAAAATAAAATATATTTAAGCATCTGTGTCTTCTACAACAATCTTTTTCTCAACAGAATCTTTAAAGAAATATATTAATTCTATTTTTAATGGTCTTGTGTGGGCAAATTCTTGTAATCCAGAAGTTGAAAGTTCACATTTAATAGTTCTTTTTTTACCTATTAGTTCAATAGTTCCATCACTCCCTCCTCCGAGTCTACTACAACTTGGATTTAATCTTCCAGAAGCAGAACTTACTTTAACTCTTACTTTATCTTTTCTATCTCTCTGTTCATCACAAACATTTGTAAATGTGCCTGGTTCATAAACATCACCATTAGCTTTTTGTTCTATATCAAAAGTAAATGTAACTTCATTTGCTCCACTTGGTCTTTGAGATACTTTAGTTACCTCAACTGGGGCTCCTGAATTTTCTATATTTAATTTATCATTATCTAATTTACACACATCTCTAGTTAATCTTTCATTTGCATCTCTCTTTAAACATAAATCCGTTTGAGCTCTTGTTCCATATTCATAGCATACATCAGCTCTAATATTAACATTAAAAGTAGCATCTAAGTCAAATTTATATCTAGCATCTCTATATTCTAATTCTAGTTCTTCTCCATCTTCTTCTCTATCTCTAATTAATCTTTTTCCAGCTAATTCTGTATTACTTTTAACAGATAAAGAAGGAAGTGCAAAAGCATCTCTATCTATCCCTTGTAATGAAGTTATAATCTTTCCTCTTTCTATATCATGTTCCCCTTCATTTTTTGCAACAATTATTATTTCAAATTCATCAGCACTATTATCTCCTACTCTAGATGGAGTGTCTTCACTAAAACTTAATGATAATCCTTTAGTTCCACCTATAAATCTTTTAGTGGAAATTGAAGTAGATGAATCAGAGTCTTCTCCTAATTGATCACATCCTGCAATAAATAGAACTCCAAATACTAAGAAAACTAAAAAATGCTTTTTTTCCATGTTATTAAATCTCATATTATTTATTAAAGTTTTCTATCAATCTAAAAATACTGTTAATCTTTCTATCTCAAATGAAGTTTTTGGAACAATTTTAATTACATTATCTCCTCTGTTTATGAAAGGTGAAATATCTCTTTCATATGAAGAATCCACTACATCAAAAGCAATTGTTTCTTCATTTATTGCAATATTAGCTCTTTTTATTTTTCCTTCTCTTTCTTCTTTAAAGTCAAGTCTTAATATAATATCTGAGTTCTTTCTACAATCAAACTCAAATTCACAGTCATTTGTACATCTATCAAAACATGAATCAGAGCTACAATCAAAATCACATTTTCTTATACATCTATCAAATCCTCTTCCACACAATCCCGTGCTCTCATCAAAATCTTCATCTTCTATCCTAAAATTATATTTTGGAAAATCTTGTTCTCCTATTAATAACTCTACTTCAATATCATCTAATTGATAATCCCCTCTATCAATTTTAAATTCTAGTCTATTCAATCCTGATTTAACTCTATCAGGAGATACATCAATTATATTTAATCCAGAATCACAAAATACAAAATCATTAAACAATAATCTATTGTTTAGATTTACATTTAAAGTTCCTTGTTCTTTTAATGATAAACAATTTACAAAGTAAGCTAATGTTACATCATCTAATCCATTTTTTTCTTTATCTGTTATGGAAAATTCTCTGACTGCTACTTTATTCTCTAATTTTCTAGTTATTATAAGTTTAATATCATTTAATTTATATTCATCAGATAAAAAGCCTCTAGATGAAACAAATCTTAACTTATTTTTATTTCTTAGAGTATTAGTGGAGAGTCTAACTGGGACTTTACTAGTATCTAAACTATCATCAAAAGCAATCTCTCCATTTATTTCTATTCTTAAGTCACCTTCTCCTTCTAAAACAAACATAAACAATTCTAATTTTTCTATGTTATTTATATCTGCTAAATCAAAATTAAAAGTTCTATCAACTTCCGTAAATAAATTTTTATCTAGAGTTATTGTGTTTGATAGATCAATAGTTTCTTTTTCTAATCTTGAATATAATAATGCAGGTGTTAATTCTTTAAGTGTAGCTACATTTTCAAAAGGACTAACCTCTCCGGGAAATGAACTCAATAAAACCTTTTCTGCTCCAGTAAATGTATCTCTATCATCTGTCCTTCTACTCGTTCCAGTTGATGTTCCAGGTAGTAATTCTTCTCTAAGATCTTGAGGTATGAATACCATAAATAATAGAATAAACAAACCAATTATAAGGACTAGCGCTGCTATATTAGTTCCTGCATCCCCCTTCTTATTTTTCATTAATTAATAGTAAGATTTTTTCTATATAAAGATTTCCACAACTAATTAAAAAGAGTATATTTTAGAAATTTTAATAGTCTAGGCTCTTTTGATAATAATTGAAATATAAACTTAGTTAGATAATCTCTATCGTTTTCTTCTAATACTTTTTTTAATCTTTTTTGTGTAAATAATCTAACTAATTCATTATAATCTTTTTTACTAAATCTATCCATTATCTTTCTAGCATATAAACTAGTCCAAAGATCTCTACCAATAGCTTTTCTCCAATTTTTATCATAATCTTCAAATGACTTAGACATTTCTTTAGCTGCTAATAAACTTTGTATTATCCCACCATAAGTAGTTGCTTTAACTTGAGTAGCTGAGTCTCCAATCAAATAAACATTATCTTTACTTGTTATAACTTTTGGATCATATATTGGAATCATTCCAGATTGATAATTGATTATTTTTCCTTCTCTTAATTTTCTTAATTTTTCAAATTCTATATTTGCTTTATCATAAGCAGCTATCCCAATTCTTGCTACTTTATTATTTTCAGGAACTACCCACCCAAAACAACCATATCCTAAATAAAAATCAATTTTATCTTCTTCACACTTTAGATTACATCTAGCTTGTACACCATATACAAATTTTCTATTATTGAACATGTTATTAGATTTAGCTACACTAGAAAAAGGACCATCAGCTCCAATTAATATATCTGTTTCTTTAAATTCATTATTAATTTTTATTTTTTTAGTTCTGTTATCTTTACAACCATTATATTTGCTCTTTAAATGTAGTTTAGCTCCAGAATTTATTGCTAATTCTCCTATATGTCTATCAAATCTATCTCTATCAAAAATATAATTTGTCCCTTTTAATTTAACTTCTATAAAATTATTATTTGCAGAGAATATTCTAGCATATTTAGCTTTGTTTAAAACAAAATCTTGATCCATATCTAAAATTCCTTTTAATGAACTTGTTGTTATCCCTGTACATTGTATTGGGGAGCCTATTACAGAATGTTCTTCATACAAATTAACTTTCTCCCCTCTACTAGCTAAAAGATGTGCTAGATAGCTACCTGCAGGTCCTGCTCCAATAATTGAAATCATGTTTTTTTCATGAATGAAAAATTTATAAAAGTATCATTTAGAAAATTATTTAAACAAAAATGTACGTTTAAGTATACATGAATGTGTTTACCTCATTAAGAGACTTAAAAAGAATAAAAAATATTGTTAGTGTGTTATTCAAACATGAGTTTGGATATTTTATAGAAAGATTAGATCTTAAAAAATATCTTAGGTTTAATAGAAAGATACAACAAGCAAAATTCTCAGAACAAACATTAACTCCAAAAAGATTTAGATTAGCTATGGAGGAATTAGGTGGAAGTTTCATTAAGCTAGGACAACTATTAAGTTTAAGACCAGATTTATTACCAAAAGAATATTGTGAAGAATTTTTCAAATTACAAGATAATGTAAGACCTTTAAGTTATAGACAAGTAAAATCAATAATTGAGAAAGAATTTAAACAACCATTAAGACAAATTTTTAAGTCTTTGGATAAACATCCAATAGCTTCTGCTTCAATTGGACAAGTACATAAAGGAAAATTAAAATCTGGAGAAAAAGTAGCAGTAAAAGTCCAAAGACCTAACATGAAAGAGTTGTTTGAGGCAGATATTGACATTATGTATAAATTAGCTGGAATGCTAGAAAAAAGGGTTCCTGAAACAAAATTATATAGGCCTACTCAAATAATAAAAGAATTTGAAGAATATACAAAAAAAGAATTAGATCATTCACAAGAAGCTAAGAATATAGATGATTTTTCTAAAGTTAATCAAAATAAAGATATTGTAGTTCCAAAAGTTTTTTGGAATTACACAAAACAAAAAGTTCTAACAATGGAGTTTATTGATGGGAAGAAAATTCATAATGTAAAAAAGTTTAGTGATATAAATTCTTATGAGAGAATAGTCATGAATAATATCGCTTCTTCTACTATCAAACAAATTTTAGAGTATAGGATTTTTCATGCAGATCCACATCCTGGAAATATATTATTACTTTGGGATAATAAGATAGCGTTATTAGATTTTGGAATTGTTGGAAGATTAGATGAAGATTTAGCAGAAAAAATTGAAAATGTTTTCATATCTTTAATGAAACCAAATTCTAGTTTATTAGCCAATAGTTTAATTAAATTAAATTTTGTTGATAAGAAAGTTTCACAAATAGAATTGAAGAAAGATTTATCTGAAAATTTATCTAAATATTATTCTGTAAGTTCTAAAGAATTTAATTTAACAGAAGCAATGTATAGTGTATTGGCTGTTTCAAGAAAATATGAGATGCAATTTCCTAATGATTTTGTTTTATTAGTTAAAACATTGATAACTGTAGATGGATTAGCTAAAACAATATATCCAAGTTTTAATTTTATTGAAGAATTAAAGCCATATACTCAAGAACTTATTAGAAAAAAATCCTCAACTAAATATTTGATTGATTCATTGAAAAAAACTTTATTAGACTTCAAAAATACTTTTTCAAAAGCCCCTCAAGAGTTTAAAAAAACAATGAGAGCTGTTCAATCCCCAAAAGTTAAAGTAGATATTGAAGATGCTGATGTTCAAAAATTTGTTTTAGAATTAGATAGGTCTAGTAATAGAGTTTCTTTTGGATTGATCATAGCTGCATTATTAATAGGATCTGCTTTAATGTTTGCTGCTAAACTACCTCCATTTGTTTATGATTTATCATTAGTAGGAATAATATTTTTAATTGTTGCAATTATTGTATCTTTATTATTAGTTGGATCTATATATAGAGAAGGGAGGTTTAAGAAATGATAAGAAACTTAGTTAAAAAAGGGTTGAAGGTTGGCTTGAAAGTTGGTTCTTTGACTAAGAGAAAAGCAAAAAAAGTTGCTAAAACTGCTTTAAAAAATAAGAATATAAACAAAAAAGACTTAGAGAAGTTAGCTAAGAAAATAATGGCAGAGTCATTAAAAGAACAAAGAAGATTAAGAAAAGTTATGCAAAAAGAGATTGGAAGTTCTATAAATAAAATAACTTCAGTGGCTAGAAAACAAAAGAAAAAACCCAAATCAACTAAGAGAAAAAAGAGGAGATAGATATTGTAATAGATTTAATATTATTAGTTATAGGTGTAACTGCGTTAGTTGCAGCTTCAATATCAGACATAAGAACAAGAGAAGTTCCTGATTGGATAAGTTATAGTATGATCTTTTCGGGATTGTTAATAAGATTGATTTTTTCAGTTAAAACATTTGTATGGCCTTTTTTCTTTATCGGATTACTAGGATTTCTAAGTATGTTAATTATTGGAAATTTAATGTATTATACTAAGCAATGGGGTGGAGGAGATACTAAAATAATGATGGGCATAGGAGCCGTATTTGCTACAGTCAAAGGTCAAGATTTATTTCTTTTAAATTTAATAATAAATCTATTAATTGTAGGAGCGATTTATGGATTAGTTTGGAGTGTTGTTTTAGCTATTAAAAATAAAGATAAATTTACAAAAGAAGTTAAAAGAAGATTTAAACAAAATAAGAATGTAAAATTTGTGTTGTTAATTTTATTTATAATTCTAACTGTCAATTTTTTCTTGATAGAGGATATAACAACAAGAATAGTTGTTTTAGCTATGATAACATTAGTTGGTTTGTATTATTATTTGCTTATAATAATAAAAGCAGTTGAAGATTCTTCTATGTATAAAATAATTCCAGTATACAAATTAACAGAAGGGGATTGGGTTGCCAATAATGTGAAGATAAATCATAAAATAATTTATAAAAAATCTAGTTTAGGTGTAACAAAAGATCAATTAAGATTAATAAAAAATTCAAAAATTAAAAAAATAAAAATAAAAGAAGGAATACCATTTATTCCCTCTATAGTTTTAGCAACTTTAGTTACGTTAGTTTTTGGTAGTCTTGTTTCATTAATAATTTAAGCTATTCTTTCTTTTTCTTTATGATTAGAATTAGTTTTTTTATTTACTTTGACTTCTTTATGTGTTACAATACTTTTCTTTATTGCACTAACTAAATTCAACATTTCTTCATCATTTACTTTTTTAAAATCCCATTTAAAATCTATTCCATCATCTTTGTATCTTGGAATGATATGAACTATTACATGAGAAGCATTTTGTCCGGCTATTTGTCCATTAGCAACAAAAATATTATTTCCTTCTGCGTTTAATCCATTTACCATAGCTAAAGATATCTTATTAATCATCTTAAACATATAGGCAACTTCAGTATCTGAAACCTGAAATAAAAATTGATAATGTTTTTTTGGAAATAAGATAACATGTCCCTTATTAGCTGGGTTGATGTCAAGAACAGCCATGACAATTCCATCTTCATAAACAGTCTTAGCATCTATTTTTTTCTCAACTATACCACAAAAAGGACATTGTTGTTGTGTTATTTCATTTAATTCATCTTGAGGAAGTTCTTTAAGAATCTCTTGAAGTTTTTGTTGTTGTTCTTCAGGACTTAAGTCTTTCAATCTTTCTTGAATCTCAGCTATTCTTTGTTCCGATAATGCCATAAAAAGTTAATTATATAAACCATTAAAAAACTTTTCATTATGATATCAATTATTATTCCTGCTTATAATGAAGAAAAGTATATTTCTCCAACTCTTGAATCAATAAAATCTCAAAACTTCAAAAATTATGAGCTTATAGTTGTTTGTAATGGTTGTAGTGACAATACTTCTAAAGTTTCAAAAAAGTATACTGAAAATATTGTAATTTTAAAAGAAGCTAATGTAATGAAAGCTAAAAATAAAGGAGCTTCTATAGCTAAGTACAATAAATTAATTTTTTTAGATGCAGACACAAAATTTAGAAACAAAAATGCATTATCTAAAATAATGAAGAATAATAAAGATATATCAACATGTTTTTTTCTTCCAGATAAAATCTCATTAAAATATATTTTATTTTTCATTATAAAAAATATATCTAGCTTATTTGGAGCAGGAAATGGAATTCTAATTTGTGATAAAAATAATTTTGATAGAGTAAATGGATTCAATATTCATAAATATCCTTTAGAAAATCGAGATTTAATAAATAAAATTAGAAAAAATGAAAAATTTGGAGTTGTAAATACTTTTGTTATAACATCTATGAGAAGACATAATCAATGGGGGTTATATAGTTTGAATTATTGGGGCAAAAAATTATTATTAAGAAAAAAAAACAATCAATATGAACCAATAAGATAAATTAACCAATAGCTCTTCTAACATCAACAACTTGTACAGAATTTACACCATCTACTTCTTTCATTGTTTCTTCTAATCTATCTGTTGATCCTTTATCTTCATCCATTATACAAACAAAATTTATTGCTTTTAATCCAAAAGCAACCTCTTCAACTTCAGTTTTGCCAACTTGAACTCCAGAATCTTCTATCTTAACTGAAACTGCATCTTTAACATCTTCTACATTAGTTTCAGGACTTTCAAGATTTACTTTAAAAGTTACAATAACATTTGCCATTTTAATTTGGACCTGAGAAATCACATTCAGGACATGTGTATTTTGTAGCTATTTTTCTTTCATGTAAACTTCTTACTATAGTATATTTGCTACAATTAGGACATTTAAATTTAGTAGAGCCTTTTTCATTTGTTATTTCTTCTCCACTTGAACTTTTTACTGTTTTTAACTCTGTCATAAATAATTTTTATAAAGACTATTTATAAAACTTCTTATATCTATATTTATGTGTCCCTATAGTGTAATCTGGATTAGCACGTAAGCTTGCGGATATAAAGTAAAAAGCTTAAGATCTGGGTTCAAATCCCAGTAGGGGCAAAATTAATATTTCTAATATAGAAAAAGTTTAATAATAACAAAAACAGTTAAATCAAAGTATTATAATTAAAATAAAGAGGGGAGATAACAATGAAAAAATCAATTCATGAGCATGTATTCTTAGCAATAATTATTGGAATTTTAGCTGGGGGGATAACGGCATATGCTGTAGTAGAATTTAAATTTAATCAAGAACCAACTAAAGAAGAATTAATAAAAGAATTTTATGATGTAGAGTCTGCAACCCATGTAAGCCCACATGGATTAAGAAAACATCTAGGTGAAGATGATAGTATAGTTATTGTTGATCTAAGAAGTCAAGAAGAATATGAAGAAGAACATATTGTTACTGCTTTAAATGTCCCTGCCTATAAAGATAGAGACCATTCAGATTATGGAGCAATAGATAGAATTGTTAGTTCATTCAAAAAAATACAACAAGAAAATCCAAATAAAGACATTATAGTTTATTGTTATAGTATTCCTTGTATGACTGGTAGAAAAGTCGGAAAGATTTTAGCTGATAATGGAGTGTATGTAAAACATTTAGGAGTAGGCTGGAATGAATGGAGATATCACTGGGAACTATGGAATCATCCACATGAATGGGAGAAAACAAATGTTGAAGATTATATCTCAAGTGGACCAGAACCTGGAGAAGTCGAATCAGATCTTATTGGATCTGGATGTCCTATTGAAGGTGGGTTAGGTTGCTAGTCTAATCATATTTTAAGTAAAATAATACAAAAATATATAAATATAATAAGATTACATTAATCTAATCATGAGAGATGTAAATAATAGATTAATGATTGTTATCTTCTTAGGAGTTGTTATCATAGTAAGTGGATGTACATCTGAGCAAGAAGTAGATCCTGAAACGGAAAAATTTGCTCAATGTTTAAAGGAAAGTGGAGTAAAAATGTATGGTTCTTTTACTTGTTCTGTATGTAAAAGACAAATAGAACTTTTTGGATCTGCTTTTGAGAGTGTAGGAGAGATAGAATGTCATCCTCGTGGAGAAAACCCACAAACAGAACTTTGTTTAGAAAAAGACATTTCAAAGACTCCTACCTGGACACTTGAAAAAGATGGAGTTGAATTAGAAAGACTTGAAGGGTTTCAATCTTTTGAAAAGTTATCAGAGCTATCTGGTTGTAAACTTTAACAATGGTAGAACAACTTACATTAGGAATAATAGTTGCAGCAGCATTAGCTGATAGTATAAATCCTTGTGTCTTTGGAGTATTAATATTTTTATTAGCATACATGACTTCTGTTTTTAAGAGTAAAGCTAAGATGTTAATTGGAGGATTAGTTTATATCTCCTCTGTTTATCTTACTTATTTTTTAATTGGTTTAGGAGTTTTTACATTAGCATATACTGCTGGATTTGCTCAGCCATTTTATTGGATTGCAGCAATATTGGCAATTGGGGCTGGACTCTTTGAGATAAAAGATTATTTTTGGTATGGAAGATGGTTTTCTCTACAAATGATTCCTGGTGGAGCGGGAATGATTAAAAAATATTCTAATTCTTTAAGAAAAATGGAAACTAAACATCCAATTCTTAGTTTAGGAATAGCATTTTTTCTTGGAATTTTGGTTGTTTTTGTAGAACTTCCATGTACTGGGGCCCCTTATCTAGCTGTACTAGGATTTTTAACTTCAGGAGAATATGCAAGAGGAATACCTCTTTTATTATTATATAATTTAATATTTATTTTACCATTATTTGTAATAGTGGGATTAGTTTATTTTGGAAAAACATCTAATACATTAGAAAAATGGAGAAAAGAAAATCGTGGTTTAATGAGGTTAGGAATTGGTTTATTCTTAATAACATTAGGAGCTTATATGATTTGGAGTATAATTGGTTAAAATGCAAGTTATAGTTAAAAGAAAAGGACATAATGAAAAGTTTGATGAAAGAAAAGTATATGGATCTATATATGCTGCATGTGCTAGTTCACATTACTCTGAACAAAGATGTGAAAGGGTGGCAGGAGAATTATGTAAAAAAGTTAAGAGTTTTATAAAAAATAAAAAAATAGTGAAATCTTTAGAACTTCGTAAAAAAATAGAAGCTGAATTGAAAAAGAAAAATAAAGAATTAGCGTTCTTTTATGAGATGCATCTTCCAGATCTAAAAAAACTTTAAGATCATATTTATTCTCTAGATTACAGTAAGGCTTAAAAATGTTTAAATGAGGCTATGGAAAATGTATGAATTAAAAGATAAAATAATTATTGAAGAAATTAAGAATAAAAAAGCTAGAAGAATATTAATTCAATTACCTGAAGGATTAAAAAAAGAAGCTAACAAAATTGTTAAGTATATTGAAGAGAATACTGAAGCTAAAACTTTTATTTCTGGAGAGTCTTGTTGGGGTGGTTGTGATTTATCTTTAGAAGAAGCTAAATTTTTAAATGTAGATTTAATAATTCATTTTGGTCATGCTCCTTTTTTCAAACCAAATTTCCCAGTGGTTTATGTAGAATCTAGATACAATACAGATATCACAAAATTAGTTGAATCTTCTTTAAAGAATCTAGGTTCTTATAACAAAGTTGGATTAGTTGCTTCTGTCCAACACATTCATCAATTAGAAAAAATAAAAGAAATTTTAGAAAAAAATAATAAAGAAGCGATAATTCCAGATAAAAAAGGAAGAGCTTTTTACAAAGGACATATTTTAGGATGTGAGTATACTGGAAGTAAATTAATACAAGAAAAAGTAGATTGTTTTTTAGTTTTAGGAAATAAATTTCATTCTTTAGGATTAGCATTAAGTGTTGATAAAAAAGTTATTTTAATAGATCCAATTAATGAAGAGATTCATGATTTAGATTTTGAAAAAAAGAAAGTTACTCTAAAGAGATTAGAATTAATAGAAAAAGCAAGAAATGCACATACTTTTGGAATTATTGTTAGCATGAAATCTGGACAACAAAATTTTTCTGTTGCTGAAAATATCAAGAAGAAGTTAGAAGAAGATGAAAAAGAAGCATTTATCTTAACTATGAATAATATTACAAATGATCAATTAGTAAATTTTTATAACATAGATCTATTTGTTAATACTTCATGTCCTAGAATTTCCATAGAAGATACCTATCAATTTGATAAACCAATTATTAATTATACTGAATTGTTAATAGCCTTAGATGAATTAAAATTTGATCAAGAAAAAAATAGTATTATAATTGCTCCTTATGGTGTTGAATAGATTATTTTACTTTTAATTTCTCAACTTTAGAATCTTTTGAAATGATTGCTGAATTTCCACTTGGATCTTCTATAATAACTTTAATTGGAACTTCTCCAAGCATTACTTTCCACATTTTTTTTAATAAATTTTTAGATTTTTTTCTTATAGTATCATCATCTGTGGAATCTCTTTCTGATTCTATTATTTTTTTGAATCTATTTAATACTCCTTCAATATTTGAAATAAAACCTTCAGAAGCTGGTCCGGGAGTTACAGATAATTTCAAATTGGGAATTTTGATAGTTGCTTCAGATGATTTAACAACTCTTACATCTAAATCTTTCTTATTTTTAACTTCAAATGTATATTTTACTGGATCTTTTCTTTCTTCTGCTTCTATATCTGATTTATTATAATTACAAATTGAACAATTCATAGAAAATAAATAACATTTACCAAAGTAAGGAATATCTTTTGAGTCCTCTATTAAAGTTAAAGTTTTATTATTACAAAAAGGACAATCTTGTTTTTCTAATTTATCCATCTTTAGAGTTCTTCAACGCCGTCTTTTGTCAAGCCGACTAATCTAACACCTACACCTAATTTTAATAGTGCAGATAATATTGCCATATGTTCTTTTCCACTTCCAGAGACTAAATTAAGAGCAATTTCACCATCTGTTTTTCCTTTTAACTTAGTTTCTAGCTCAGTTATTAATTCTTTAACTGGTTTTATTGGATTAATAACAATAAGTTCAGCTTTTTTTTCATTTGAGAAGTTCTCTTTTCCAAAGTCATTTGTGATTAAATAGATATTCTCCCATTCACCATCTTGAATTAATCTAGAGACATGTCCCCATGTTCCTTTCCCTGTTGATAAACAAGCTATTAAATTTGTCATAATTTGAGAAATGAAAATAATACTTTATAAAATTATTGTTTTATTTTTAAAAGGTAGTATATATAAATTAAAGTAGTTAAATAATATAATGGTTCTTGTTACAGGTTATCTTGTATTTATAGTAGCAGTATTTATTTTATTATTTTTATTAACTAAAAAGATTTTAAAGACAATACTTCTTGGAATCTTAATTATATTTATTGTTTCTGGAGTTGTAGGATTTTTGATATTTGATGATGTTAAGGATTTGATTGAGAATTTTCCAGAAACTGAAAATAAAATAATTTTTGTGTTAGAAGATGAGATTATTGGAGGAATGATTATTCAAGGTTTTGATTTTGAGGATTTATATGAAAAAGGAGACTATCCTTCAATAGAAACTGAAGAGATTAAAGAACTAAATGAAAATTATCCTAATAATTTGGATTTAATTTTAAATAATAGCTTTAAATTATTGATAATAGATTCTAATGTGATAGAAGAATCTAAATTTGATGAAAAAATTAAAGAAGAATCTGAATTCATTCAAAATCTTCCAGATAATGGTAAAGATGTATTAACTATTATAAAACAAGAAGACTCTTTATCTTATTATTATGAACAATATTTGATTAATCAAGGTTTGAGTGAGTTTGAAATAGGAATAATGAAAGAAGCTATAAAAACTGATGAAAGTGCTTCATCTATATTTGAAAGTTCTGATAGCTTTAGAAGTTTTTTAGTTTTATTACATTTTACAAATTTAGCTAATCAAGATCCTTTATCTTTATTAGATGATTTTGGAGAAGGAAAAATAAGAGTGTATCCTGAAACTATAGCAATTAAAATTGTAAAAGAAGTTCCATCTATAGCTTTAAGATTTGTTCCAGAAGAATAATAAACTATTTAAGATAATTTAAAATTTTATTTTTATGGCTACTATAGCAAAAGATAATCCTCTAAATGAAATTACATTAAGAAGATATGAAAAACCTTATGAATTGGATGGGAGAGAATTAATAAAAAAGCTTTGTTTGAGTGTTGGATTATTACAACCAGGGGATTCTAGAGATGTAGTAGTTGATGTTTTAATGGTGTTATTGGAATCTAAAAAAAGAAAAGAAGAGTTAGATTCTAAAATTATAGAAGAAGAAGTTATTAAATTAAGAAAAAAAGAAAAACTCCCATTAAAAGGAATTGCTTCTTCTAATATTAGAAGACAACTAAAAAGATTAAGAGATTTATTTTTAGTTGAAAAAGTTAATAATAATTATAGAATTAATGAATTTGAAGATTTAAATATTATTTTTGAAAAGAAGATAGAACAATTTTATTTAGCTAATATTTTAGAGAGAGTAAAAGAATATTTTGATGCTGTGAAATAATTAAATTTATATATCAACAGTTTATGTTAAATTTAGATTAAGGAGGTCAAAATGAAAAAGATATTTAGTTTATTTATAATTATTGTATTCTTGTTTAGTTTACCTATTAGTGTATCAGCTGATGATGATAGTAGATCAGACTCAAGTGATGAATCTGAAACAAAAACTGAAATTAAAGTTAAAGGTGGAGAAAGAATAGTAAAGAAGAGAACTGAAATAAAAAATAAAGTTGGAGATCTTAGAGAAAAAAGTTTAGAAGAATTTAAAGAAAGAATTGAAGATCTTCCTGAAGGAGCAAGACTTAGATTAAAAGAAGTAGCAGAAAGAAGAACAGAAAAATTAAAAGAATTTAGAAAAATAAAAATTACAGATGATTTTAAACATCTTAAAGAAAAACATGAATTCAAAGCAAGATCTTTAGATAAAATAAGATTAGATAGAGCTAAAGAAAATTTCCTTAAAGCAAAAGAGAGATTTGAAGAAGCTAAAGGAAAACATTTAGAAGCTAGAGATAGATTTTTAGAATCTAAAAAAAGAAAAGAAGATTGTACAGAAAATTGTGATGAAGAAAGAAAAGAATTAATTTTAAGAGCTAAAGAACATCTAAGTAAATCAGCAGATGCAATATTGTCTCATCTAGCTAAAGTAAAAGAGAAAATACAAGATAGTGAGAGATTTACAGAAGAAGAAGTTGAAAGATTTATTTCTGCTTTGGATGAAAAAATAGCTGAAATCGAAGAAGCTAAAGAAGAACTAGAAGCAGCTACAACAGGAAAAGAAGTCGCGGCAGCATCTAGGAAGATTAATGCTTCTTGGAAAAAAATTAAGATAAAAGTTAATAATTTATCTCATAGATTAGATGCTTCAAAGATTGGAGGAATGATCTTAAAGAGTAAGAAATTAGAATCAAGACTTGAAAATGTTATTAGTAAACTAGAAGAACAAAATGTAGATACTAGTGAAATTCAACAATTAATAGATGATTTTAATGATAAAGTAGAAGAAGCAAAGAAGAAGTATAAAGATGCTCATGACACATTAAAAACAGAAACAGAATTCTCGGTAGGAAAGGCAAAAGGATTGATAGAAGAATCTAAGGATTTACTAAAGGAAGCCAATGATATATTGAAGGATATTAAAGATTTAATAAAAGATAAAGATGGAGAAGAAGAGGTAGAAGTTGAAGATGATCAAGAAAATGAGGAAGAGGAGGAATAAATATGAATAAAGTAATAGTCTTATTGATTTTATTGTCTATAGTTGCTTTTGGATGTACAGGAAAAACTCCTGAAACTTCAACTACACCAAAAGATGCATCTATTCCTAAAGCTCCAACTACATCTACTCCTAGTAGTGATGTGGAGTTGAGTAAAGAGTTAAGTGAATTAGAAGAAGATGATCTAAATTTAGAAGAATTAGAAGATCTAGATTTAGAAATTGATGAGAGTTTATTTGAATAAATTTAAGTTTATTTCTTTTTTATTTAATTTATGATATATCAACCAAAAGAAGATAGTTATCTATTAGCAAAGTATGTTAGAAAATATGCTAAAGGTAAAGTTCTAGATGTAGGAACAGGTTCTGGAGTATTAGCAGAGACTGCTTTAGAAAATACGAAAGATGTTCTAGCTTTAGATATTAATGATGAGTCTATTGAGTATTGTAAGAAAAAGAATATTAATGCTATTCAGAGTGATTTATTCCAAAATATTAATGGAAAATTTGATTTAATTATTTTTAATCCACCTTATCTTCCTAAAAATGAAGAGGAGGATGAAGATCTTAATTTAATGGTAGCTGGTGGAGAAAAAGGATATGAAGTTATTGAAAGATTTTTAAAAGAAGCTAAAAATTATTTAGAAAAAAATGGAATAATTTTAATTGTTTTCAGTACTTTAACTGGTGATGTTGAATCTTTGATTAAAAAATATGGTTATAGATATGAATTATTAGAAGAAGAGTCTTTATTCTTTGAGAAATTAAAGGTTTTAAAGTTAAATTTATAAATTAGTTATTTAATTATTTTATATGATAAAATTAACAAAAGAAGTTCCAAATGATAGAAAACCCTTAAAAGAAATAGTGTTTGAGGGTGAGTTTAATGAAGAATAGATGTGAGTGGGCTAAATCTGAAATAATGATTAAGTATCATGATAATGAGTGGGGTGTTCCTGTTCATGATGATATAAAATTATTCGAGATGTTAACTTTAGAAGGAGCACAAGCTGGATTAACGTGGGAAATTATATTAAAAAGAAGAGAAGGATATAGAAAAGCTTTTGATAATTTTGATGTAGTTAAAATTTCTGAATATTCTGATAAAGAAGTTCAAAGATTACTAAATGATAAAGGAATAATAAGAAATAAATTAAAGATTAAATCTACAATTAATAATGCTGAATTATTCTTAGTTGTTAAAAAGGAATTTGGTTCTTTTGATAAGTATATATGGAGTTTTGTTGATCATAAGACTATTAAGAATAAATACAAAAAATTATTTGACATTCCATCTAATACTTTAATCTCTGATAATATGAGTAAAGATCTAAAGAGAAGAGGATTTAATTTTGTTGGGTCTACTATTTGTTATGCATTTATGCAATCTGTTGGGATGGTTAATGATCATCTAGTTGATTGTTTTAGATATAAATAAGTGTTTTACACAATAACTTTATAAACCCATATTTCACAAAAATCTAACCCGTTATACTACATTAGTAGGAGGGATTCATATGGATAAACAATTAATATTATCAAAATTAAAAGAATTAAAGGAAAGATCTAAGAAAAGAAAGTTTTCTCAAAGTATAGATTTAATTGTAAATTTACAACAATTAGATCTAAAAAAACCTGAAAATAAAATAGATATTTTTATTCCACTTCCACATGATAAAGGTAAAAAACCAAAAATATGTGGGTTAGTTGATAATGAATTAGTAAAAGAATCAAGAGAGAATTTAGATTATACAATCACAAAAGAAGAATTTAGAACTTTAAGTAATGAACAAATAAAAAAATTATCAAGAGAATTTGATTTATTTATAGCACAAGCTAATATCATGGCAGATGTAGCTAAAACTTTTGGTAGAATCTTTGGACCTAAAGGAAAAATGCCAAATCCAAAAGCGGGATGTGTAGTTCCTGGAAATGTTTCTTTAAAACCATTAAAAGAAAGATTAGAAAAATCAGTAAGATTACAAACTAAAAATGAAGTTATAGTAAAAACACTGATAGGAAAAGAGAGTATGAATGATGAAGAATTAGCTGATAATATCTTAACATTATACAATTCATTGTTATCTTCATTACCTCAAGAAAAAAATAATATTAGAGAAGTTTTGATAAAATTAACAATGAGTGCTCCAATTAAAGTAGAATGAAAAGAAAAATCCAACAAAAAAAATTAAAGGAAGTAGAAGAAATAAAGAATTTAGCTAATAAGTATTCTGTTTTGGGATTAGTAGACATGACTAACCTTCCAAGTTTACAATTACAAAGAATGAGGCAACAATTAAGGAATACTTTATACTTAAAGATGGCTAAAAAAAGATTGATAAGAATAGCTCTTAATCAATTAAAAGATAAAGAAAACATAAAAGAATTTAATGATAAATTAAAAGGGGAAGCTGCTTTAATTTTTACAAATGAAAATCCATTCAAATTAGCTAAGTTACTAGGAAAAGAAAAATCAAGTGCCCCTGCTAAAGCAGGTCAGGAAGCACCAAATGATATAATAATTCCTGCTGGCCCAACTAACTTTACCCCAGGTCCAGTTATTGGAGAATTAGGACAATTAGGGATAAAAACAGAAGTTAAAGATGGAAAGATAGCAATTAAAGAAGATAAGTTATTAGTTAAAGAAGGAGAAGTAATAGATAAAAAAGCAGCTGAAATTTTATCAAGATTAGGTGTAGAGCCAATGCAGGTTGGTTTAAATTTAATAGCAGCATATGAAAAAGGTATTATTTATTTAAAAGATATTTTATCTGTTGATGAAGAATCTTATGTAAATAATCTTAAACAATTAGGATTAGATTCATTTAATCTAGCTATGCATATTGGCTATACAACAAAAGATACAATAAATCAATTAATCCAAAAAGCATTTAGAGATTCAAATTCTTTAGCAGAGTCAAAAGATATTGTAACTAGTGAAAGTATCAAGAAAGAACTTTCCAAAGTAGATAAAGAAGCTGAAGTTTTAAAAGAAAAATTAAATATTGAAGTTTCTGAAACAAAAAAAGAACAAGTAAAAGAGAAAGTTGAAGAATCAAAGAAAGAAGAAATAAAAGAAGAGAAAGTTGAGGTTCCTAAAGAAAAACTAAAAGAGGTAAAAGAAGCACCAAAAGAAACTAAAGAGATAACAACAGAAGAACTTTTAAAAGATGCAGAAGAGGAAACTAAAGAAGACAGAGAAAAATTAGAAAAAGAGAAAAAAGATAAAGAAGATATTAAAAAAGCCGAAGAAAAGTTAAAAGAGTTAACTGATAAGGCTATTCAAGAAAAGAAATAATATTTATGGAGGACAAAAATGGAATACATATACAGTGCAATGTTGTTACATAAAGCAGGAAAAGAAGTTAATGAAGACAATGTCAAAAAAGTTTTAGAATCAGCAGGTGTCAAAGTAGAAGAAGCAAGAGTAAAAGCTTTAGTATCTGCATTAGACGGAGTTAACATTGATGAAGCAATAAAAGAAGCTAGCGTTCAACAAATAGCAGTAGCTGCACCAGCACAAAGTGGTGGACAAGCAACAGAAAAGAAAGAAGAAAAGAAAGAAGAAGATCAAGGGAAGAAAGCAGAAGAAGCAGCAGCTGGATTAGGAAGCCTATTCAGCTAACTTTTTTATTTATTTTAACTTCAATATGATGCTTTATGTTAGACAAAAAAGAAAAACAAGAATTAAATGAGAAATTAAAAAATTTAAGAAAAGATATTTCTAGTTTAAGAACTAAATTAAATGAATTAAATAAACAAAAAGAAGATTGGTATTCTAAAAAAGAAAATTTAAAAGATGAAATTAAAAGATTAGTTAAAGGGGTTAAAGATATAAAAAATATAAGTGATTCTACAAGGAAAAATATAACCCAACATAAAGGTGGAAGAGATAATTATAATAAAAAAGTAAAAGAATTGATTGAAGAGATTAAGAAATTAAATCAAGAAAAAAAAGATGTTTTTAAAAAATTAAAAATAAAAGATCCAATAAAAATAAAAAAAGATATTGATAAATTAGAAGAGAGTATTGAAGTAGAAGCTTTTTCTTTTGATAAAGAAACTAAAATAATGAAGAAGATAAAAGATTTAAAGAAGATTTATCAAGAAAGTTCTCAAGCTACAGAGTTATTAGACAAAATAGATAATATCTCTAAAGAGATAGAAGAAACAAGAAATAAAGCTCAAGATTATCATAACAAATTTATTGATTCTATAAAAGGAAATAAAGGAAGTTTTAATTCATTTATGGAACTATCTAAAAAAATTTTTAATTTAAATAAAGAACAAGAAACAGCTTTTGAGAAATTTATAAATTTTAAGAAAGAGTTTACAAAAATTAGTAATTTATTAAAAGAAAAATTATTAGAATCAAAAATAATAAAAGATAAATTAATAAATGAAGAACAAGAAAAAAATAGAATTTTAAAAGAAAAACAAAAGAGTATTGTTGAGGAGAAGTTGAAAGCTAAGAAAAAGTTAACTACTGAAGATTTATTAGCTTTTAGAGAAGAATGAGCTTGTTAAATGTTTTAGGATTGAGTATATTGCCTATCTCAGAATTGAGAGGAGGAATTCCTTTAGGCATAGCTCAAGGTTTAAATCCTATCTTAGTTTTTTTAGTAGCTGTTCTTTCTAATATTTTAGTGATTCCAATTGTTTTCTTTTTTTTAGATAATATTCATGGATATTTTAATAAGATAACTTTGTATAGAAATATATTTGATTCTTATGTTGAGAGAAGTAGATCAAAATTAGAAAGTAAGATAGGAACTAAAACAGAGTTTTTAGCTTTAATGTTATTTGTAGGGGTTCCATTACCAGTTACAGGAGCGTATACTGGAAGTATTTTAGCCTGGTTTTTTAATATTAATAGAAAAAAGGCTTATTTAGCTGTGATGTCTGGAGTTATTCTATCTGGAGTGATTGTAACATCAGCTAGTATTGGACTATTTTCTCTTTTTTGATTTGATTAAATGTATTAAATGTTTAATATCACTATAAATTGGAATTGTTTTTATTTTAAATTTCTTTACTAAAAATATCCAAATTAGAGCTACATAAATGCTTGATACAAATTGCCAAAGGAATAAATGAACTTTTTCAAAAAAATTCTTTCCAAATTCTAAGAATATGTAAATCAATAAATCTATTCTTAATATATTTGCTAAGAAAATAGCAATTGAACCAAATAATACTAGATAGATAGAAGTTTTTAATTTTATATCTTTAGTAAATATTACTAATCCAAATAATAAATGATATGCAGATGTAGCTACGCAAGCAGAGATTATTTTCAAAAGAGCGTTT
>JASLOB010000010.1 GCA_030745695.1 Candidatus Nanoarchaeia archaeon
TATAATTGCAGCTTCTGCTAAAAATATACTTAATATTTCAGAGTTTCTTGCTCCAATTGCTTTCATTATTCCTATTTCTTTTGTTCTTTCTAAAACTGATGTAAACATTGAGTTAGCTATTCCTATTCCTCCTACTACCAAGGATATAGCTGCTATTCCTCCTAAAACAATTTGGATTGTAGCTAAAACAGTTTGTAATGATTCTAAAAAACTTTCAGGAGTATCAACACTAAAATTCTCATCATCTCTTTTATTTTCTAATCTTTTTTCAATTTTATTAGCTACCTCATTTACATTACTTCCATCTGTAACTTTTATTTCTATAAATGATAATTCATTATTAAAACTGGGAAACAATTCTATAAAGTCTTCTTCTGGAATTAATATGTTATTATCATCAGGAGTACCCAATCTAGAAGCTACTCCAATAACTTTAAATTTAACATCATTAATTTTTAGATTACCTCCAATACTCACATCTCCATCAAAAACTTCAAATGCAATATTATGTCCTATAAAAACAGCTTTTCTTTCTCCACCATTAAACATTCTACCTTTTTGAGGTGTGTAAAAAAATACATCTTTTACTTTTTCTCTTAACCCATTAGTCTGAATAGATATTATAAAAGGAGAAAAATCTTTTTCTCTTCCAAATTTTATTTCTGCTCCTGTTAATCTATAACCTATAGTCCACTCTACTCCTGCTACTGAATCAACAGTATCTTGATCTCTTTCTGTTAAAGCAGATTCAAAAGAACCAACAAGTTGTGTTTTTGGAAAAACATAAATTCTATTAGCCCCTATCTGGTTAAATTGTTCTATAATTGCATTTTCTAAACCTTGAGAAACTAATAATAAAGTTATAACTGCCCCTACACCTATAACTATTCCTATAACAGTTAACCAAGCCCTTAATTTTCTATGTCTTATGTTTATTAGGGCTACACGAAAATAATCAGATATCATAATGAATCAAATAAATTCTTCAATCTTCTAGGAAGTCTCTTTATATTTCTCCAACTAAGTGATCTTATTATCCTAAAAATTCCTTTTAAGAATCTAATAAAAGCAGTTTTTACTGATCTTTGTAGATCTTTTGTTCTTCTCCATTCACTCCATGTTAAATATATTAAAATTAAAATAGCTAAATAAATTAAGTTAATTAAAGAGTTTTTACTTTCAACTAAATTATATTTTTTAACTTCATTTGAAGAGAAAGTGTTTAAAGTTAATTCTCTAACTTCAGATTTTTCTTGATTAAAATTATCTTTGTAAGTTATCAAAGCTTTTATTTTAGGATCATTTTTCTTAACAAATATAGTAAACTCAGAAGTTTCAAAATCATCACTCTCTAAATTTCCTATATACTCTTTTTTATTTGATAAAACTTCATATTCCTTAGAAGATTTTATCTCTAAAATTAAAAATTTGATATCTGAAGGTCCTATATTTGATATTCCAATAGTTATTTTTCCTTTTTGACCTTTTTTTATTATATCTGTTTCTTTTATGTTTACATCAAAATCAATTTTGCTTCCTACTAATAATCCAATAGCCTCATCTATAGCAAATTTATTACCAATCTCATCTCTATAAGTTAAATTTATAGGAATGTTATATGCTTTTGAAAGTGCATCTCCTAATGGAATTACTTCATAGATTAATGAGGATCTTTGATTTGGAAGTAGTCTATCTAACTTCTTTTCAATAGAAGTCCCTATAGGCACTATTTCATTCGGAAGGGTTAATTTAATTTTAATTTCTTCAATTATAGAATTTTCAAGATTTTCTAAAGTTATATTTAGTTTAGCTGGTGAGCCTTGTGACAAAACTTTTGGATCTGTTTCTACATAGATGTTTAATACAGGTTCAACAGATCTTATTTCTATATCTAATTTTCTAGATAATACATTTTCTTTATAAGAACCACCTGGACTCAATAAGAATTCAATTTCATTTATTCCTTCTACAACATCATCTGCTACTCTAATATCCTCAAACTTTATTAAAGCCTCTTGATTTGGTTGAATTTCCCCAACTGTTACTGTATTTGGTCCGTCTATAGAAAATGTTTTTGTCTCTACTAGAATAACGGATACCTCTTCTGCGGGATCACTACCAACATCTTTAACTTTGATCCATAAATCAAATTTCTCACCAGGTTCTACTGGAAATGGCTCATATTTAAGTTGAGATATACCTAATGATGGAAATTCTCCAATAGTTCCTGTTTTGTTTAAAGTAATAACATTTGTATAATCAACAGTTAAAGCACTAGTAAATGGAATTAAGAATAATATTGTGATAATTAAAACTAATAACCTCTTTTTCATGCAATCATCTCTCTAGTTATCTTACCTTTTAGAGTTTTTATATCTTTTCCATCCTTCAAAATGTAAGTTCTTTGTGAAAATTTGATTAAAGACATATCATGAGTAACCATAATGATTGTTTTCTTAAATTTTTTATGTAAATTTTTAAATAAATCCATTATTTCATCTCCAGTTTTAGAATCTAAATTTCCTGTTGGTTCATCTGCTAATACTACATCTGGATTGTTAGCAAGCGCTCTTGCAATAGAAACTCTTTGACGTTCTCCACCACTTAATTCATTAGGTTTGTGATGAATCCTATGTTCTAATTGAACATCTCTTAATAATTTTTCAGCTCTTTTTATTCTTTCAGCTCTATTCATCTCTTGAAAGACCATTGGTAACATAACATTTTCTAATGCAGTTAAACTTGGAATTAAATTAAAAATTTGAAATACAAAACCAATCTTCTTCCCCCTTAGTTGAGCTAAATCAGATTCTTCTAATCTTGAAATATTTTTTCCATCTAAATATATTCTTCCTTTTGTTGGGATATCTAAAGCACCAATCATGTTTAATGCAGTACTTTTTCCTGAACCAGATTTTCCAAAAACAGTTAAGAACTCTCCTCTATGAACTTCTAAGTTTAATCCTCTTAAAGCTTCTACTTTAACCTCTCCAAGTTCATAAATTTTCCAAACATCTTCTA
Organism: Candidatus Nanoarchaeia archaeon; assembly: GCA_030745695.1. Lineage (GTDB taxonomy): Archaea > Nanobdellota > Nanobdellia > SCGC-AAA011-G17 > JACPNG01 > JACPNE01. The sequence continues at coordinate 3,022 of JASLOB010000010.1, forward strand.
ATTTTATTATTGGTTTCATTAATTATCATTATAATTTAGTTTAATGAATATAAAAATATTATTACTTATAGAATTTATTCTTTTACTTCTGCTGTTTCTTTATTTCTATGTACTCTAGCGAATCCTGGAGTAACTACAATCCAATCATCTCCAAAACCTGCAATATCTCCTTCTATAGCATCACATGTTTTTTTAATTTTGTTAATAGCTCTTTTCAATTCAACAATGTCTTTATCTTTTAACATTCTTATGTTAATTAAAGCAATAGTATATCCTTCTCTTAATGAATCTAAAGCTGGTTTGATATCATCAAACTCTTCAATTGTATAAGGTCTTATTAATATTTTTGATCGATCTCCAGTATCTTTATCTGTATCAATATATAAATAATCTTCACTAAATTCATCATCAGAATAAGAAGTATTACTCATAAGTCTATTTGTTATATCTTTAATTTTTTCTAAAGTTTTCTTCATTGTTGTTTCTCCCAAATGATTATAAATGGCCTTTATATATAAATATTTCTATAGACTACAATTTATTTTCTACTCTCTAATAAACTCATAACATTCCATATTTGTGTTCTAGCATAACTAGGAACATTTGGATCTTCAGCTATCTCATCTAGTTCTTGTAAAGATTTATCTATCTTTATTGCTACATCTAAATTCTCATCTAACAAATTCATTGTATTTTTAATTTTTGATCTTATATTTTTAGGAAGTGTTCCTTCTTGTTCTAATTGTATTAACAATTCTATTACTTCTTTCATTGTATCCATCTTAACCTCTTTTTACTTTTCTAATTCTTTAACAACTTTCTTTTGTAATTCTTCTGCTTTATCTTTAATCTTTGTTTCTTGTTTGTCTAATGTTTTTAATCTAAGTTCAACAATCTCTTTTTTGGATTGTAGATCTTTGATTAAATTTTCTTTCTTATCTTTAATCATAATATTCCCAACAATCTTATAGGAATCCTCTTTTGTAGAATTTAACTCTTTTAATGCATTATCAATTTTTAATAGTTGTGTTTGAAAAGTTTGTTTCTGTGCTAAGAAATTTTGTAAATTTTGTTCTAGTAATTGTAATTGTGCAATATCTTTTTCTGTTTCTTTAGATACATCCATTTTATACTGCTTCAGCTTTTTGTTCAAGAGATCTTCTATCTGGAACTTGAATACCTAATTTTGGAAGTAATGATCTAGCTGTTTGAAATTCTTCTTCTGTAATCATGCCTAACAGATTAAATCTAAATTCAAAATTAGGATCATGATCCTTACTCCACCCCTTAGGTTGATGAATAACTTCTTCACTACAATCAACACCATCATTTAAAATTAAAATTGACTTGCTACTATCACTTCCCATCTCATTATATGGGTTAAATCTTTCTTTAATATATCTTATAACTTCTTCAACACTAAGTTCTTCTTCAGACACTAATCTATCTCTTCCCTCATGACATCTCCTAGATGGGTCTTTTATTTCTAACTCAAATTGATATACAAATAATTCTGACATCTTTATTCCTTTATACTGCTTTTACTTCAGTAGTTGCTGTTCTAGTCTTGTATAATATTTTAGCCCCACAATAAGGACATCTAATTTTTTTTCTTATGTACTCATCTTTTATCATATTTTCACAATGTAAACATTTGTAAGATTTCATTTTCACACCTCATAAGCTCTTCCTGTAAATTTTGAATCACAAGATCTGCATTCCCAAATTCCAATTGCTAATCTTTTAACTCTTGATTTTAAACAATAAGGACATTTATGCCATTGTCTTTGTTTAATTTCTATATCAAAAACTCTTTGTCTTACTTTTCTTCCATACCTTGCACCAAATCTTCCTGCAGGTCCTACTTTCTTAGTTCTCATTTTATTCTTGGCTTAGGTTGTTTTAAAAATCTTTCTATAAGCTATATTTTTAAAAAATGGGGCTGCCCGGATTTGAACCGGGGTCCTCAGGCCCCAAACCTGAAATGCTAGCCAAGCTACACCACAGCCCCATAATATATTAAAGAAAAACAAAAACTATTTATAAACATTATTAATGATAATATTATGAAGCTAGTTGTATTATTGAGGAAAGATTTGAAGATGCCTGTTGGGAAGTCTAGTGCTCAATGTGCACATGCTGCTGTAGACGTTGTTCTAAAATCTAAGAGGAAAAAGGTTGATGAATGGTTAAAAAAGTCTAGTGGTAAGAAAGTTGTTTTAGCTGTTAAGGATAACAAAGAGTTAATCAAATTTAATCAACTAGCTAAGAAAGAAGGATTAACTACAGCATTAATTAAAGATGCTGGAAAAACTTTCTTTAAAAAACCTACAATAACTTGTTTAGGAATAGGTCCAGATAAAGAAGAAAAAATTGATAAAATAACTAAAATTCTTAAGACTGTTAATTAATACTATTATTTGGTAGTAAATAATGGAAAAGTTTATAAATGAATTTTATTCTTTTACTATATGGTGATTAGTTTAGAAGACAAAACTTATGAAGAGCTTATAAAAGATAGAGAATTAGCTATTGAAAATAGGGCATTTCAAGCATTTGGAGAGATAGTTGATCATTTAGGTGAGGATACTGACTTCTTAGAAGGTTCTATTGAAAGAGATTTATATGAGAGATATATTGCTGAAAGAATGACAAGATTAGGCACTTTGCCTAATGGAATAGGAATTGTAGAAAGAAAAATAAGATATATTGTTCCTAGAATGACTGAACCTCCAAGAAAAACAGTTGGTATGATGAAAAGATGGTTACAAGATTTTTATAATGGAAATGGACTTAAACTCCCTAAAGGATTTCATAGAAAGAATAGGAGACAATTGATTGGTTTGTATAGTGGAACATTAAAGGATTATGATGTACAAGAAAAAGATATAGTACAAAGATTAGAATAAAAAAGTTAGTTTTATAAATAGACAATTTCTAGTATCAATGGTGGACGGCCATAGTGATCTGGAACCACCCGATCCCATTCCGAACTCGGCAGTGAAACAGATCAACGTTTTAGATTGTACTGCTCTTTGAGCGGGAACTCTGGAATGCTGTTCATCACTTTTTTTTAATTAATATTTTTTAGTTTAGAAGATTTATATTTTTCTGGATTAAATGAACTAATTCTTATAATTTCTGCATTAATCTTTCTTAACTTTAATTCTTTTTTTAACTCTTCATTACTTGGCTTTTGATCATATCCTAAACAAATTATATTTGGCTTAATCTCTTCAAGAATATCGTATACACTTCCTTTATCATTTCCTAAGATAACTTCATCTGCAATATTAAGATTCTTAACTTCAAGTAATCTTTCCTTCTCATTATATAAAGGCTTTTTACCTTTAATCTCTAAAATACTTTTATCAGTTGCCACTCCAACTATTAACTTATCTCCATGTTTTTTTGATTTTTTCAAATAATACAAATGTCCAGGATGGATCAAATCAAAACTTCCAAAAGTCATTACTAATTTCATAAGATTAATTAAATGATAATCTTTAAAAAAGTTTCATTAAGTTTATTAAAAGAAGTTTATTAATTATTAAATGAAATCCAATAACAAATTTAAAGTAATAGCTAAAGAAAGAATTAATAGTTTATTTGAACAAGCAGATAAAACTTTCAAAAAAAATCCTAAATTATCAGATAGATATATTACTTTAGCAAGAAAGATTGCAATGAAATCCAGAGTAAGAATCCCTAGAGAACTAAAAAGAAAATTCTGTAAACATTGTTATCATTATTTAAAATCTGGAGTTAATTTAAGAATTAGAACTAAAGATAAAAAAGTAGTTTATTATTGTTTAGACTGTAAAAAGTACATGAGATTCATTATTAAAACGAAACATTAATTAAACAAAAAATAAATATATTAAGATGAAAAAAAGAGGTCAACTTTTATCCACCCCATTCATTTATGTTTTTGCATTAATTATAGGATCCTTAATTCTTATTTGGGGTATGAATTATGTATACAAATTAAAAGATACAGCTGAAATTGTTGAAGTAAATACATTTCTCTCAGATTTAAGAAAAGATGTAGATTCTTTTTTTTATTTAGATGAAGGAAGTAGTAAAGTAATAAGTATAAGAATGCCTTCTAAAATAGATTATATTTGTTTCAAAGATAAAGAAATACCTCTTAACAATGATGATATTTTAGATGGAAATCCTGGATTTAGGTTTATCTTAGAGAATACAAATAAAAGTGTATTTTTCCTTCCAACTGATGCATATAGAACAACTACATATGATATAGATAATATAAAACCAAAAACACAAAATCCATCATGTTTTAGGAATGGAGAAAAAATAAAAATAACAACTGAGACAGATCATGTTGAGATTAGTCCTTTATAAGATTAAGATAAATTTTTAACCATTCATCTTTGAACCATCTTCTTTCTAATTTTAACAAATCCTCATAACCTCTATTCTTCAACTCTTTATTCACAACTCCACCTTTATGTGGATGTTTAAATTGTTGTTGGTATGGACTATTAAATCCATGCATATAATGAACTAACTCATGTGCAATTGTTAAATTTACTATATAAGCAGGAACATTTAAATCTTTAAACAAAGAATTAATTACAATTTCAGTATCTTTATTTTTTAATCTTTTAATATGGCCAAATTTATTTTTCCATCTTCCTTTAAATCTGATAACAACATTATTTTTTCTTTCAACTTCAGGAAATAATGAGCTCCATATGTTATTCATCTTTTCTAGAAGCCATTGATCATCCCTCATAAATTTAATACTAAAAAGAAATATAAAAATTTAACTCTTCTTGAATTGCATTACAGTATCAATTAAATCAACTTGCCCCATAAATACTGCTCTACAACAATATCTTTCTACACCTAAATCATCTAAAACTTTTTTCTTCTCTTCTGTTTTAGATCTCTCTTGGAAATCTTCCCATAAATGACCTATGGGCTTACCACATGAAAAACATCTTATTGGAATTATCATTTTATCTATAACTTTTTTGTCTTTTTGCTCTTGCTTTAGAGTTATTTGGTTTTGAAGGTTCAACTTGTCTTACATCAGCAACTACTAAATGCCTATCATAATCTAAAAATGTTTGTCTTAAATCTTTACTACCTGAAAATTTTACTAAACCACGAGCAATAGCTAATCTTGTAGCATCACTTTGTGCTTGCCAACCACCACCATGAACATTAATATTAATATTTACTTTATTTGCAACATCTCCTGCCAATTGTAAAGGTTCCATAATTCTTTGTTTAGCTAACTCTGGTTTGTGTAACTCTAATAACATTTTATTTATTCTTATTATTCCTTTTCCAGGTTTTAAAGTTGCTCTTGCTATTGCTTTTTTTCTTTGTCCAGAGATATGAACTATGTTAGTTGCCATAATCTTTTGCTCCTAGATAACTAGTTAATTGTTTTATTGTTAAAAATTTCATCTTTTGAGGAGATAATTTTGCTTTATCTAAAGTTTCTATTTTTTTATCTTTTAAATCTTCTGGTATACCTACATAACATTTAATTCTTTTAAAAGCTAGTCTTCCTTTTTCTTGTTTATATGGAAGCATTCCACGAATAGTTCTTCTTACAAGTCTATCAGGAGTTCTTGGAAAATAAGGACCATGTAATGTTTCTCCTCTTTCTCTTCTAGTTTTATACTTATCCAAAATATTTTCTTTAGTTCCAACTATAACTGCTTTTTCAACATTAACTACATCTATAGCTTCTCCCATTAAAGCTTTTTTAGCTACTATTGTTGAAAATCTTCCTAATATTAAATTTTCAGCATTGATTATCATTATGACGCTACCTCTTCTAAAGTAAATTTTATTATTACCTCTTTTTTCCTATCAACTCCCTCAGGTGGAAGATGTACATTAGTCAAGTCATCAACATTCACATAGACAATTGCAGGATAATCATCAAGAAATCTTTTAAATCTATCATCTGATCTAAATTTTCTTTCTGCTTCTTCTGGTTTTAATAAGACACCTCTACTATCTTCAACTAAATCAAATGAAAAATGATCAGTCAAAAATGGTTTCTCTTGTCCCATTTCTTTCGCTTCTATTTGATAATTATAAAACATTTTATCCTATAATCCTCACTTTAGATCCTTTTGGATTTTCTTTAATTAATTCTTTAATTGTTATGGCTTTTCCAGTTTTGTTAATTTTTTCTTTTGCTTCTTTTGAAAAACTCAAAGCTGCAATTGTAATCTTCTTTGTTAAGTCTCCTTTTGATAATACTTTTCCTGGAATTAAAGCTGTTTCATTTTCTCTTACATATTTATTAACTTTTAATACATTAACATTAGAGTGTCTTCTTGTAGACTTTTCTAAATCTTTAGCTACTCTTTTCCATAATTTAACATTCTCCTTATTAGATAAAACTTTCAATTCTTGTATTAATTCTATTAATTGTGAATTTGTTTTTTTCATTTTCAACTGCGGGAGACAGGATTCGAACCTGCGTAGGCACTAAGCCAACACGGCCTTAACGTGTTCCATTTGTCCACTCTGGCACTCCCGCATATCGCAAAAGTGCAAAGTTTAGTTTAAAAATTATTTGATTTTTTTTATTTGAGATGCAAAATCATCTAATTTATTATCCATAACATCTATTGCTTTATCTAAAATCTCATTAGATTTTAATTGACCCCATGATTCTAAATGAATAATAAAATCTTGATTAGAACCTTTAACATCAATTACATTCTCTCCTAATAAATCAACACAAGCATTACATAAATTACATTTTTCTAAATCATGAACTTTTAGTTGTTTATTTTCTGCTCTGAAAACTTTAGTTGGACAAATTTTAACAGCTTCAGCTGCTCCAGATGCATTTGGTTTTAATATCTTAATTTCTGGGTATCCTTGATAATAAACTAATCCAGGAGAAAATTTTGTATGTTCTTTTCCAGTTCCTAAAATAGCTGTTGCTTCTAATTTTAATTCTTGCCCCTTACCTAATTTAACTATAACAGTTTTTGGATAAATTGGCTTGACTTTAGGATCTTTTGAGTTAAGATCTTCCCCATAGACTATACAAGGACCCTTACAATTTAATGTTAAAATAACTTCTGTTGTAGAAGATTTTTTTGCTTTAGATTCTGATTTTAATGAATATGATTTCAAATCTGTTTTTAATGTAACTAATCCAAGTCTATGAGCTAAAATTTCATCATATAAAGCAGAACTATTTTTTATGAATTTAACAGTGTCAATTGCTAAAGTTGGAACATTACTCATAATATTTCTTCTTAAAGTATTAATAAATACTGTATCTGTGTTTTTAACAACAAAACTTGTTTTTTCTTTATTTTTATTTAATAATTTGATATCCATTTTAAACTCTTCTACCTCTTCTTGCATGTGATTTTCTACAACCACCATGAGGTAATTTAGTTACATCTTCTATAACTCCAATTCTCAATCCTGCTCTTGATAATGCTCTTACTGCAGCTTGTGCTCCTGGTCCAGGTTGGGTTGGACCTTCATGTCCTCCAGGTGCTCTAATCCTTATATGAACTCCATTAACTCCTTTTTCTAATGCTCCTTCCGCTGCTCTTTTTGCAGCACTCATAGCAGCTGTTGGAGATGATTCTAATCTATGAGCTTTAACCATCATTCCGCCAGAACCTTTAGATATTGTTTCAGATCCTGATACATCAGTTATGTGGATTATAGTATTGTTGTAACTAGCATAAATATGAGCTACACCCCATCTAAGCTTTTGCTGTTGCTTTTGATTCATCTTTCTCCTTTACTTTTTCTTCTGAGACTTTTTCAGTAAGTGTTTCTTCTTTAACTTCTTCTTTATCCTCTAAAATAACTCTTTCAGGATGATCTACTTTAGATAAAGAAGATTTAGGAAGAAAATTTAATTTATCTTCTTCATCTTTCTTAACTAAATATGATGGGACAGTTATTTTTTTGTTATCTATTACAACATGTCCGTGTATTATAAATTGTCTAGCTTGTTCAGCTGATCTAGCTAAATTTTTTCTATAAACAAGAGTTTGTAACCTTCTCTCTAAAACATCTCTTAAATTTAATCCTAGAACATCATCTAAATGTGATTCTTCATTTAATAATCCAAGTTTAGCTAATTTAACTATTAATAATTTTTCTTCTTTTCTTGCTTGATCTGTCCTAGTTGCGATAAGTTGTTTAGCTTGTGATCTAAATCTTCTTAATAATGAATCTATCTTCCAAATTTCTTTTTTATTTCTTAATCCATATTCATTTAAGATTTGTTTCTCTTCTTCTATTCTAGTAGCTTGCCATGGATGTAATGGAGTACTATACTTTTTTCTATGTTTTTTTGGATCTCCCATTTACTTTCCTTTCTTTCCTCCACCTTTTCCTTTTGTTCTTTTAACTCCTACAGCTCTTCCTTTTCTAAAATGAGCTTTAGTTCTTTGACCTCTTACTGGCAAATTTAAACCATGTCTTATTCCTTTATAACTCTTAATTTCTTTTAGTCTTCTTATATCAAAATCTTTTGCTAATTTCAAAGTTGAAGATAACAAATGTTTATCTTCACCTGTATCAAAATCTTTTCTCCTGTTATACATCCATGAAGGAATATTATATTTAGAAGGATTTTTTATTATATTATCTAATAATTTAAGTTTGTCTTCTTCTAATGTTCCTACTTTAATTGTTTTGTCAATATTAGCTAAAGTACAAACAACATTAGCAAAACTATAACTAACCCCTTTTATTTTTCTTAAAGCATGATAAACTTGTTTATTTCCATTTAGATCAGCATCCACTAATCTTATTAATTGTTTAAATTCAGCCATTTTAGAAATAACTTAATTTTGTATTTATAAAGCTTATCCTGTGAAGATTTTATGCTTATCCTCATTATTTATTTCCATTAAAATTCTCTTTATTACTGCCTGTTTTGGATCTGGAAGTAATTTTACTCTTTGTCTAATATCTTCGAAATTTTCAAATGGTTTTTCTTTTCTAGCTTCAATTATTTCCCACATATGTTTCTTACCAATTCCAGGTATTAATTCAAGATAGTGTCTTCTAGCATTTATTGGGCCACATGTTGAGAAAAATTCAACAAATCTTTTCTCATATTCATCAATTAATTTATCTAATATAATATCTAATTCAGCTCTAGCTGTTTGGGTTAGTTTATCTAAAAAAATTCTTCCAAGAATATGATGAATTTTATCTCTTTTACCCTCTCCTAAATAAACTTCTTCATTAGGTTGTAAACCAATTCCTTTTTTTGGAACTAATTCTAATAGAACAAAATGTTGTTTACCTATAGCTTGAGCTATGGCAGTCTTTCTGTGACTCGGTCGAGTATCTAAAGGATACCCATTTGGTAGGTAATCTAAAATGATTGCGTTTTCTTCTTTCGCCATTTTCTCTCATGCTAATTATCATTCTTTTATTACTTTCAAAATCTTTTCTAGGTCTTCTTGTTTGATTGTTAAGTTTTCTCCACTAAATAATATTTTTAGACTATCCATATCTTTTGGAATAACATCTAATAATTTTGTTATGTGTCTCTCTCTTAATCTTGGAATACCTAAATCTTGAATCTTCTTTTTTAGTTCTTCTTGTTTTTTACTCTCTTTTGTTAAAAATAAATCTAAATATTCTTTTACTTTTTTTGCTCTAAAATTTAATTCTTTGTCTCTTTTTTCTATACTTTCTAGTTTCTTCTTCATATCTAACATTGATATTGGTGTCTCATTAATAACTTGGATATCTGCCATTTATACACTCCTCAAATGAATTGGATGAATTACTAATGTTTTTGGTTTTGAACCATCTTTTATCTCAACTTTATAGCATTTCCCTTGTTTTTCTATAACTTTTCCAACTTTGTTATGGAATCTTGAAAAGTACATCCCTTTTTGTATAGCTGGTTCTGCTTTTAGATAGACTTTATCTCCTTCTTTAAACCCTCTAAGATAGTCTTTAATTCTAACAAAACCTCTAAGAGCTTTATTCTTCCTTAATTTATGTCTAGATTTTCTTCTAAATCCACCTGCTCGCTTAACCATATACAGAATTACTAATAGTTAACTTATAAACCTTTTTATATTGATGCTAGATCATTCAAGACACTATTTAAAGCCATAAATAAATTATTGTTTACAGACTCAGAATTATGGGTTTTTTCTCCAATGATTAATTGAGCTTTCAATTCATAATCATTAGGGTTGTTTAAAGAAATAGTCAATCCTTTATACTCTTGATTATTATCCATTATTTTTCTTGTGTAATTACCAACTATTTTTTTAACTATTATTAAAGAACTAGAATCTATTGAGTCAAAACCCTCTAATTTTATGTTTCCACCTAACTCAACCATTATAATTTAGATAATCTATTAAAATAAAAAGGTTTTCTATAAAGATTTGGACATATAAGGGCCATCTCTTTTATATTTTAGTTTAGAAAAATATTCCTTAACTCCAATTCCAGATATAATCAACATTTTATTACTATCAAATTCTTCTTTAGCAATCTTTTCAGCTTCTAATAATAATTTTTTTCCAAAACCTTTATGTTGAACTAATCCTTTTTCACCTAAAGGAATAGCTTGTCCATATATATGTAGTTCTCTTATTCCAGAAGATCTAGAGGTTATCTCTTTTCTAAATGGTTTGTAAGGAATTCTTAATCTTATAAATCCTAGTAAAATATCATTTTTTATATCTTCCATAGAAATAAAAATTTCGGTTCCATTAGACGCTTTATAATTCTCTCTTAAAACTTTAACATTATCAAAATCAATTTGTTTATTTTTTGGTTCTCTACATCTTATACATTTACATTTTATTCCTTTTTTTCCCATTAAATTATGTAGATATTGTCTAAAATTAGTTATGTTAACTCCATCTATTGTAACTTTTGTTGGGATATCTCTTTGAATTCTCATTACTCTACAATATTTTGGGATGAATTTTTTAGCTTCTAAAATAATTTCAGCTGCTTCTTCAGTTGTTATTGGAGTGAATAATCCTTTTTTATATTGTTCATGTAAAGGAGTTCCAGGCATAACCATACAAGGATATATTTTAAGTGCATCAGGTTGATAATCTTGATTAGAAAATATTTCTTTAAAATTATTAATATCTTCTTTTTTTGTAGAATTGGGAAGACCTTGCATCATATGATAACATGCTTTTAAGAAAGAATCTTTCAACAATTGAGTAGCTTCAATAGAATCTTCTACTGTATGTCCTCTATTTGTTAACTTTAAAATTTTATTATTTAATGTTTGAATTCCTAATTCAACTCTTGTCGTTCCTAATTTTAATAATTGATCAATATGATTTTCGTTACATACATCGGGCTTTGTCTCAATATTTAAAACACAACATCTTATTTTAGTGGTTTCATTTTTTAATTGTTCTTTTTCTAATGTAGAAGATTTTTTTAATTTTAATAATTTATTTTGAATTCTTTCAATTCTTTCTTTACTATAAAAATCAGAAGGCAACTCAAAAAACTCTTTAAAAGATTTAAAATTAAATTTATTTTCTTTAAAGAACATTAAACTAAAATCATTCATAGCTTTTAGTGCATCTTTAATAAATTCATCTTGATATTCTTCAGGATAAGAAGGAAAAGTTCCACCCATTATTATTAATTCAACTTTCTCTGGAGTTTGATTCAATAAAGAATATTGTTCTAATCTATTAAAAACTTGTAAGTAAGCATCAAATTTATTTCTCAATGCCCTCATTGAAGCAGGTTCATTTCCAGTATAACTTTTAGGAACATCCCCAAAATAAGAATTTATACCTCCAGGACAAAAAGTACATGTTCCATGGTCACAATCTCTTGGATAAGTCATAATTGCGATAGGAGCAACTCCTGAAATTGTTCTTGTGGGCTTAGTCTTAATAAAATCTATAGCATTATCTGAATTTAATAAAACTTGTATTAGAGAAGGAAGATGTTTTGGCTTGTGAATTTTAGCTAAATTATCTCTTAACTTTATAACCCCATCTACATTATCTATTTTTTTACTTTTAATTTCTTTTGTTAATAATTGTAAAAAGGACATGTAAAATTAAGAAAAAAAGGATTTATAAATTAATTTATTTAACAAAGAAACAAACTTCTACATCTTCTCTAAATTCTCTATCATAAACTCTAGCACAGTATTCTCCATCCCAGAAATGAGATGTTTTATATTTTTTAGAAACTACTCTATTTGGTCTACACATATATCCAGTACAACCTAAGAAAGTTTTTGCTCTTTTTCTTGGGTTTGTACCAACTTGTTCATAAAATGAAACCTCATCTTTTATTCCCGAACTTCCTGTTTCAACTGTTATATAAATAAAATCACCTGAATCTACTGTAGGACTAAACTCATCTAAAATATCTGGATTTGAAGACAAATACATTCTAGATAAAACTTTTTCTCTATTTCTAACTGCAAATCCTGTTACATCTCCGAAAACGAATCCTAGAAATCCTAAAACAACTACAACTACAATAGCTAATGCAAGTATTCTATTATCGTTATCCATTAAAATTTATTAGTATTAGTTAATATTTAAAGGTTCTTATTATGAAAAATTTTATATATCTACTTTAATCTATTATGAATATGCGTTTAAAAAAAAGTGAGTTAAACAAGTTATTAGGGAAAAATGATGTTGCTCCTTTTTGGAAAAGAGTTATAGCTTATATCATAGATATTCTAATAATAAACTCGATTGTTGTGTTGCCATTTAGAGATTCTTTAAATGAAATCTATAAAGGAGAGATGTTATTCAAAGTAAGTTTTAATGATATAAAATCAGTTTTATTAATGAGCATGATAATAGCAATTTTAAGTTTGATTTATTGGGTTGTGTTAGAATATAGGATACAACAAACTATTGGAAAACATATAATGAACATCTATGTTATATCAATGACCAAAAAAATAAATTTTTCACAGATTATCATTAGAAATGTAACAAAGATTTCATTACCTTTATTAATATTAGATATTTTGTACATGTTAAATAATAAAAGTCAGAGGTATACTGAAAAATTATCAAACACAAAAGTTATAGAAGAATGAGTAAGTTTTGGTTTTTTATAATAGTTATCTTATTATTATGGTTATTAAGTTTTTTAATATCAAATGTTTTTAAGGTAGAAGATTTTGGAGATAAGATTGCTATAATTCCAATTAAAGGAGTTATAACAACAGATGGCTTTGAAGATATATTAAGAAGTGGAAGTGCATCTTCAACTAGCATTGTTAAATCAATACAAAAAGCTAACTCTGATTCTAGTGTTAAAGGGATGATATTAGAGATAAATAGTCCTGGTGGAACAGTTGTTGCCTCAAAAGAGATAGCTAATGAAATTAAGAAATCAAACAAGCCTGTTGTGGCATTAATAAGAGAGGTTGGGGCTTCAGGAGCATATTGGATAGCTAGTAGTTCTAATAAGATAATAGCAGATCCTTTATCCATCACTGGATCTATAGGGGTTATAGGATCATATTTAGAGTTTTCTGAGTTGATGGAAGAGTATGGTGTGGGTTATGAAAGACTAGTAGCTGGAGATCTTAAAGATGCTGGAAGTCCATTTAGAAAATTAAGTGAGGAAGAAAAATCATTATTACAAAGTAAATTAGATATTATTCATGAAGTATTTATTGATGAGGTAGCTGAAAATAGAAACTTAGATAAAAAAACAGTAAGAAAGATTGCAAATGGATTTTTTTATTTAGGAAAAGAAGCTAAAGAATTAGGATTAGTAGATGAGTTAGGAGATAAAGAATTAGCAATTAATATAACAAAAGAACTAGCCAATGTAGAAGAAGTTAATATTGTTAGATATGAAGAAAAAAGAAGATTAAGTGATATACTATCCAAGATAAGCGCTTATTCTTTTTACTTTATTGGAAGAGGAATAGGAAAAGAATTGTTTAGTTTAAGAGATGATTTCGGATTTATTGTTTAAAGTAAATTATTTAAACATTAAAATAATTCTTATTTATGATGAATGAAAGATTTTCCATAAAAGAAGCCATTCAGTTTGGATGGGGTGTAATGAAGAACAATCTTTTCTTTTTTATAA
>JASLOB010000011.1 GCA_030745695.1 Candidatus Nanoarchaeia archaeon
TGTTTTATCTCATCTAAATTATTTTTATTAACTTCATTGTATTTTGAAACTAATTTATTGAAATTTTGTTCCTCTTTTTTTATTGGTAAACAACAAATTTCATCATAAGAAGTTGGTGCATCAAAGTCTTCTCTTATACCACAATTAACACTTTTGCCTTCACCTATGTTTTTTTGTCCATCTGGACAAAAACTACCTTCTGTATCAGTACAGGTTCCACCAGAAGCATAACATCTATTAGGCCCTTCTTTAATTTCTGCTTTATTTTTACAGAACTTAAGAGTATTATCAAATTCACATAATGTTCTAGAATCACATTGTGTTTTACTTTTAATAGTTCCACAAACAACTTTTTCAACACATTTATTATTCGAATAAGCACAACTAGTTTCTTTCTCACATTGATTTTGAGGAAGATTATTACAAATAATTTGAGTCATACTGAATATTTTTTCATTTCTATTCTTTCTGTTTATGAATTTAACTTCCCTTATAGATCCATTATTCTTAAAATTAATATTATTAACAATCCAATTAGATCCGGGATAAAGAGAGCTTCCTTTAGTTAATACTCTAGTAGAAAATTGATCTGAACCTCCTCTATAAACAAGAACTTTAACTCTATCACTTAATTCTTTAATATCATTAACTTTAATCTGAAAACCATCAAACAAATTTCCAAATCTTGAATATCCACCTGGAAGAGAGAATCTTCCTGTAGCTCCTTCTCTTATTGTTACTTCTCTAAGTGGCTTTAGATTATTATCATATATAACAAATGTTGCTCTATCTCCCTTTAATTCTTGTGCTCTTAGATAACCTCCAAAAAAACTATGTTGCTCTCTTTCATTTAACCATTCTCTTTCACTTTGTCCTATTAAAACATCTTCACTGGGTCCAAATCCTAAACCCCTAGAAACATCAAAGTTAACTCTAGTTTCTACATCTATCTCAATTCTATCTGGAACATCTTCTTCTTTTGTAATTTTTCTTATAGGAATAACTAAATAACCAAGATTGTTATAAGTTGGATCTAATCTATAATTTCTAGAAGCAACACCAAATCTTCCTGGTTGAATTAGAGAACCAGAAGGAGGAAACCATCTGATTGATCCAACACTAACTTTTTTTCCGGATGGAACTGTTGTGATGTTAACTCTTCTTGGAGATGTTATCCCTCTTATTCTTGGAATAGTTATAGAGGGATTAGAAGGAGTTCCTACTAACAAAGCTCTAATCTTAACATCTTGTTCTTCTAACAAAGCAGATCTTATTATTTTTGGTTCATAAGTGTCTACATTAACTATAATATCTTCTCCAAAATTTCTTTCTTCTCTAGCCCCTAAATTAATTCTTTCTCCACTTAATCCAACTCCTGATCTTGAATTAATGCTAGTTGAACTACTAAATCTTGGATCTGTATATGAATTTAAATTCCTATTAGTTTGAGCATATGCTAAAGAGGTAGATAAATTACTAAATATCAAAATTAATATAAAAAATATTGCAAATTTCTTTTTCATTTTCTAAATTCTGGCTCCAAAACATTAATTGTTTCTATTTTTTTTAACACATTATTTAACTCATCAACATTAGATGGAATTCCAAATCCATTAATGTATAAAATTAATTCATTATCTTCTGATAAATCCTCTTTGTAAGCATTCCATGAAAATTTGGCACCCCCAGTAAACACTTGATTTATCTCTAATCCTTCTATACTAACTTTATCACATTTCTTTTCAGTCAATCCTATTAATCCCAATACTCCATCTCTTGGAGAATCGACACATGTCTCTAATTCTTTACCTTGAATAAATATTCCATTTTCAGTCTCGAAAATAGTATGGGCTTCTATTTCATAATTTCCATCTATCAATTTTACAATATTATCTTCTGGATAACTTATAGTTTCATAATGATTGTCTTCTTGATTTCTAAAGTTGATAATAATTTGTTCATCTTTGAATGGCTTTCTTGGAACATTATTTTCTATTACTCTAACTTCGAATGTTTTTTCATAGATTGGTTTCATTAACACAGAAATTGTAGACTCTTGATTTGTTGATAATTCAGTTTGAGAAATAGCATAACCCTCTTTTTCTACTATCAATTGTCCATTAATACATTGAGGAAATTTAGATTCTAAGAAAGTTGCATCATTAAATTGTCTAGTCTCTCCTATCTTGCAGATTGTGGTAGAACATTTATATGAAACTTTAGCATCTTTTAAATCTATTAAACTATTATCTGGATTGATACCTAAAGCAAATACTTTTATGTTAGTTAAAGGATTTTGACATATTATTGGGTTGGTATCATAACTTTGATCTATCTCTAATTTATTTTCTCTTGCTTGATTATTATCTACAATAACTTGAGTAGCAAATTGAAATGTGTAATCATCTTTTTCTAAAGTAACTAATACAGGATATTTTAAGTCATAAATTACATTATAACTATTCAAACAAAAAAACTGAGTTAAAAACTTTCCAAATACACCTCTATTAAAAGAATCCCCTTGTACAATATTATCATCTGGAGTTATATCAATTAATAAAGGCCAATTCTGAGAATATTCAAAATTAACATTAACATCATCAGCTTGATCTATAAGCTCTAATAATCTATATTTATCTTCTACCTCAGAATCTTTAGTGTCTTTGACTCTAAAACTATTAATGTTAACATCTAAAATTCCCTTTAAGTCATTAATTATATCTTCTCTTTTCCATCTTCTAGGACTACACTCAAAATCTACTCCACTATATGGAATTTCATCATAAACATTTATGAAATCTATAGTTCTTTCTTCTAAAAAGAAATTTTCATTTTCTTTATTTGTTATTTCAATAGCTGTTTCATAGAGTTCTCCTAAAGGTGTTTTAACAGCACCATTAAAATCTCTTAATCTAAATATTTTATCCTCAAAATCTATCTCTAAAGGATATTCTAAATTTATTCTTACTTCTTTATTTAATATTTTAACATCACTTCTAACATCTCCTGATAAAATATTAAAATCTAAATTAGAAAAGTCTACACAATTATCTAAATTAGCATCTATATATTTTTCTAATTCTAGTTCCATTAATTGTCTTGGAGGCATTAATGTTTCCATTAGTCCATTAGCACCTTGAACTATCCAATAAACAACTCCAATATTTGAACCAGGAAAAATATCTAAAACATTAGAAAAAGGATTAATTGGAGTAACTAGTTTTGGTTCAGGTAATGCTATATATCCTCCTTGTTGTCCTATAATCTCTAATCCAAATCTTGAAATTTTATCAATACAAATGTTTACTAATCCTTCTACACCTTTAACTTCTAATGGCAAAGTTGTTGTCTCAAATATTTCACTTTCTCTTAATTTTTCAATAAGATTTTCACTATAATAATATGAGATTCCAGCTAATACAATAATAATTAACCCAACTACTACAAACACAGTTACTTGAGCTTTCTTATCACCTCTCTTGTACATCACTTCCCTCCTTTAACCTTCTTTTTTATAAGATCCATAATCTCTGAGTTGATGTCATTTTTAAGTTTAGATTTGAATTTCTGCCACAAACTCTCATCTTCTACAAGAAGAAGGTACTTTTTCATCATATTTAATGATATATTAAGATTTATAAATACTTCTTAGTTAATTACTAAGTAAGTTAGTTACTAAGAGAACTAATTAGACTAAGGTTAAGATGATTAGAAGAAAATGGGCCTGGCAGGACTCGAACCTGCGATCTTCTCGAAGTCAACGAGATGTCATAGCCACTAGACTACAAGCCCAATAAAAATAAGCCCCAGGAGGGACTTGCACCCCCGACCTATTGCTCTCTTATGAACAATAAAGCCCAGTACAAGGCAATTGAGCTTAAAATTTGCTCTGCTACTGAGCTACTGAGGCAATTTAAATCTTAAAGGTATTTCATTATTAAATCTTATGTAATAAAAAGGTACATTATCTGTATAATTAACTTTCGGTACAGAGCAATTTAAATTTAATTTATTTAGTTCTTTAGATATATTTTCTAAAAAAACGCCATCTTTTTGTTTAAGTTGAATTCTCTTATTTGCGA
This sequence comes from Candidatus Nanoarchaeia archaeon, assembly GCA_030745695.1. Classification (GTDB taxonomy): domain Archaea; phylum Nanobdellota; class Nanobdellia; order SCGC-AAA011-G17; family JACPNG01; genus JACPNE01. Next base: position 4,083 of record JASLOB010000011.1, read on the forward strand.
TACTCCCATCAGTATCAATAAGTCCAGCCATATAACTTAGTTTTAACTTATTATCAACTAAGTATTTAGGAATAACAATGTCTTTCTTCTTTCCTATTGGCAACCCTATAAGAACAAAATACCAAAAAACAACAGTATTTTGTATTCTTAAGTTAAATGTTCTTTGCTTTCTTTTGTCTCTAACAATTTTTCCATTTATATTAAATCGTTCTTTAAATAAAAAATTTAAATATTCCAAATAAGATCTTGATCCAGAGGTAATTTGTAAGATATAATGAAAGCCACCTCTTTTTCTCCTACTCCTTATTAATGAACCATCACCAGTTATAACTCCTGTTAGGTAAGATATATCTTCATCAATATTCGGAACTCTAGATTTAGAACGTCTTGTTATTATCAGCTCATTTTCTATTTTATGAAACACATTAATTTCTTTCAACCTTTGTGAAATTTTTAAGAGATTAACCATTTTAAATAATATCATAAAAAATTAATTTAAATAAGTTTCTAAACTTTTTTTACAATCCTAAATTCACAAGCACTTATAGGATATATCTTTTTCAGTTTTTCTCTTAATGCTTTTTGTATTTTGTTATAAACTATTAAATTAATGAAATCATTAAAATTATTCTTCTTAATCTCTTCTTCTAAGAATGATCTAATGTTTTTTCTTAAACTTTGTAATACACTTTTATTAGTTTTATATCTAGTTATAACTAGAGGTTTTACAATAACTTTTACATTATCTTTTGTTGTATATTCATAAGAATCTGATATTTTATTTGCATCTTTTCTTATCACTCTTTTAACATAAGAAAGAGTTAATTCATAACCAACAATCTCTACAATAGCATTATTGTCTTTAACATCATTTATCTTAAATAAAACCCTTATATTTTGAGTTTTTGGATCATTAGTTATGCTCATATAATTAAGATCTAGCTTTCTATCTTTTAGATCATTTTGATCATAACCTAAAGTTTCTCCTATTATAGCATTCCTGAAGATAGGAGCAACCACATTATACCATTTTTTCTTAGATTTACTTACTGCCATTTTTCATAACTAATGTTTGATATTGCCTTTATAAATTCTTCCTCTTTTGATTTAGGAATTAATGCTCCACAAGCTGTTTTATGTCCACCACATGGATAATCTCCTATTCCAGCTATGGATTCTTTTAACATGCCTCTTACATCAATATCTATATTTCCAGCTACTCTACAAGAAATCTTTATTTCATCTTCTTCTGTATGTGCTAATGCTACTACAATAGTTCCTGGATCATAAACATTTGATTTAGTTACTATAGAAGCTAAAGTTCCTATCATACTATCTTTAATTGAATCTTTTGCATTAATTATTGCGATTCCTTCACTAAAAAATTGATCTTTGTTTTCATTGAACCATTTTAATATATCTATTAATTCTATTTTGTATGAACTTAAAACTCCTAGTGCTTCTTTTTTAGCATCCTCATTCCTTAAACATATACTAACCCCTAAAGAACCTTTTCCAAATCTTCCAACAGCATTTAATAAAGTTGAAAATTCTTTAAGATCTTTCATAGGAGTTCCTAATGCTTCTTCTTTTAATGTATATAAATTTCCAAAAATATCTTCAGGATTTTCTTGATTTAATCTATTTAATATAATTCCAGAAGTTAATTTTTTTACATCATCTTGGCTAAGATCTATTAATTTTTTAAAATTTCCATAGTTATCTCTTACATCTATATTTAATTCATCTAAAAATTTAATAGCTCCTTCTTCACTTCCACTAACATTTGGAATGAATGGATCAGTTGAATATTCTAAAACTTTGTTTATTGGTCTTGTTTGTATTCCAAAAAATCTAGGTCCTATACTAACATCTAATTTTTCTTTAGCATCTTCTAATATTAATGAATTTAATCCAATAAATCCATTTTTCTCTTGCATGTCTCCAACAGCTCCCATTAAAGCAATATATGCTAAATCTTTATTTTTTTCATTAAGACATTTAGCAAATAAATAACAAACTCCAGAACTTGAAATTTCTCTATAATCTAAATTGAGCATTATTGGATTAATTATTGTTATATTAGTTTCAGAATGTTCAAATTTATGATGATCTAAAATGAAAGTTGGTTTTTTAAATCTATTTTCAATTTCTTTTATATATTCACCTCCTAAATCTAAAAAGAATAATATATCAAATTCTTCTTTTTCTAGTTCATCTAAAACATTATTATCTATTTGTTTAACATTTCTTACTGAAAATTTAAAATCTTCTCTTTCTAATGCTTTTACAATAATAGATGTAGAAGACAACCCATCACAATCTATATGAGCAATTATTTTTATAAAACTATTTTTGTTGAGAAATTTGAACTTGTTTACTGCATCACTAACAAGATTTAGAAAGTCTAAATTAGTATACTTTTCCTTTTTCGTAAGTCCAATCATTTTCTAGAATACCTTCTTTCTTATAGTATTTCATTAATCTTCGAATCTTACTACTTGTAAGCTGGAATCCTCGCTTACTTACCATATCTTTTTTATTAATTTCTAGATGTTTCATTATTATAGATTCTCTTTTGATTAAAGAATTTAGATCTTCAGGGACTTCAGGATTTAATTTATTTTCTCTTAGTATCTTAAGAATTTTTTTATTTGCAACATTTTGAACACTTGGAACACCATAAGAATCTCTTAACATTAATCCAATTTTACTAGGAGTGTTTCCAGCTTTAGCTAATTTAATTATTAATTGTTCTATCTCTTTTGAACTAAAGTCTATCCAACTAGATTTAGCTTTTTTAATTGGGTTTTTACTCCCAGATTTCCCTTTCTTCCTTGAATACATTCGTGCCATATTAAACCACCTAGAACTATTCTAGGTATAAGTAAGCCAAAACTGACTCATCCTAAACTTAATCAAAAATAATCGTTTATAAATCTATGCCTTAAATACGTCATCATTAGGTCTTACTCTATCACTAACTTTAATTCCTACAGAACTTCCTTTTTTAGCTGCTTTTACTTCTTTATGCTCTACTTGCATAGAATCTACTGTTTGTGTAACATCTGTTGTGTGTCCTTTTATATGGATTTTATCTCCAGTTTTTAAAGCACCATCTGTTAAGTCAATAGCTGCTACTCCAATATTGGCATAATAGCTAAATATTTTTCCGATTTTCTTTTCTCCTGCCATATTATATATAAGTTAAACTAATATATAAAAATTTGCATGGGATAATGAATATTAGCCCTACCTGGATTCGAACCAGGGCCTCTAGCTCCAAAGGCTAGCGTCCTTGACCACTAGACTATAGGGCTCTAAATCTAAATGATTATTGTTGTTTATTTAAATGCTTTTTCTTATATCTTCCTCTTGTTTCTACTTTTTCTAGTCTGTCAAAAACATCTTTATGATCTTTAGATTTTTTATAGCCTTCTAGAACTAATTTAAAATTTTCTTCATAGTTTTTATGATGTCTAGATTTTAAAACTTCTTTAAACAAATGCAAATCAACAGCTTTATCTTCTACTTTTTTAGAAAAAAAACTTAATCCAAAATCAATAAAATATAAATCATCATTTAGAATCATATTTGATGTTGTTAAGTCCCCATGTATTATCTCTTTATCATGAAGATCTGCAATTTTTCCACCAATTAACAAACAAATTTTATTTTTTTCTTCTAAGCTATCAAATATCCTACTTAAAACTTCTCCATCAATATAACCCATTTCTATCTTCATTTCTTTATCTGAAGATTTTATTAAATTTGGAGCATTATCAACTTTTTCTAGAATTTTAGATTCTCTTCTAGTTCTAAATTTTCTAATTTTAGAATCTATTTGTTCAATTCTATAATTTTTTTTAATTCTTTCTTTTATTATTTTTTTATTATTTAGATATATATTGGCTTCTGCTCCCTGTTTAATTAATTTCATCTTAGAATTTCATTCCAGGGATTTTTCCTTTAAATTTCTTCATTAATTTATCCATACTTTTCATATCACCTGATCCTTTCATTAATTTAACCATTTTTTTACTTTGTTTATATTGTTTAATTAGTTCTCTTATCTCCCCAGTATTAGTTCCAGAACCTTTTGATATTCGATCAATTCTAGATCTATCTAAAACTTCAGGATTTTCTAATTCTTCTTTGTTCATAGAATTCATCATATGTTTCCATTTTTTTAATTTATCTTCTTGAACATCTAACATTTCTTTAGGGATGTTAGCATTTGACATTCCAGGAATTAAATCCATTATTTTGTTTAATGGACCTAATTTTTTCATTGATTCCATTTGTTCATATAAATCAACTAGACTATAATCTCCTTTCAAAAATCTTTTTCCTAGATCTTCAGCTTTTTCTTCTGAGATTTCATCTTTAACTTTATCTAATAAAGCTTCTAAATCTCCCATCCCTAATAATCTAGAAACAAAACCTTTAGGATTAAATTGTTCTAAGTCATCAACTTTTTCTCCTACTCCAATAAACTTAACTTTAGCATCTGTTGCAGAACAAGCACTTAAAGATCCTCCACCTTTTGCTGTTCCATCTAATTTAGTTACAATAACTCCAGTTACATTACAACTTTCATGAAAAGATTTAGCTTGTGTTTGTGCAGTTTGTCCAATATCTGCACTAATAACTAATAATCTTTCATCCGGATTTATTATTTTATTTAAATCTTTAATCTCTTTAACTAAATCATCACTTAAAGCATCCCTTCCAGCAGTATCTACTAATAATATATCGAATTTATTGAATTCATCTTTAAATTTATTATAAATTTTAACTGGATCTTTTTCTTTTTTATCTATGAAACAAGGAACATTAATTTGTTTGGATATTTGTTCTAATTGATCTGGTGCTGCTGGTCTGTGTACATCCAATCCAAGTGTAGCTATTTTATATCCTCTTTTTGAATAGAATTTAGCTAATTTTCCTATTGTTGTAGTTTTTCCAGCTCCAAATAATCCAACCATCATTATTTTGAATGGCTTCTTTTTTTGTATTGTAATTTCTTCTTTTTCTCCACCTAAGAAATTAACTAACTCTTCATAAACAATATTAACAATATGTGCTCTTTGATCTAGTTTTTTCTTAGTTTCTTTTTGTGATCTTTCTTTTATTTTATTAGTTAAATCAAAAACTAATTGAACATTAACATCTGCCTTTAACAAAGCTTTTTGAATTTCTTTTACTAATTCATTTATTAGAGAATCATCTACAAAAACACTACTAGCTATCTTATTTAGAGTGTTCTTTAATGAGCTTCCTAAGCTGTCTAATACCATAAATATCTCTTAGAATTAGTATTTAAAAACCTAATTATTGTCTTCTATTCAAATATCTGTTCTAATAACCCTTTTAATCTTTCTCTTTGAAAAAAAGAAGGTTCTTCTGCAATATACTCACATTTAAAAGTAATATCTTCCATTAAAATTTTCGATAATGATTCAGATTTAGTTGCAACACTCAAAAACCAATCCGATCTTGATAAAGTTAAACCTACAATAATCTCTCCATAATTAGGGCTTAAAAACTTATAAATAATCCCTTTTTCTCTTGGTTTTTTGTATACTTGATGAATCTCTGTTTCTTGTCCTACTAAAGTAGAACGTAATGAATAATGTAATTTATTACTTGTTATATGCTCAGGGTTAGAACCTGAGCTTGTGTCTAAAAGTTTCACTTCGGTATAAACTTCATCCTCAAAATGTTCTTCAATCATTTAAGAGAAAAAACATATAAATATTTAAACTTTAGTATCAAAACCCTAATGACTCTATAATCTCTTTAGAATTAAATTCTTTCAAATCTTCATACTCTTGACCAGTTCCAAGGTACATTATTGGTTCTTGAGTAACATAACTAACAGAAATAGCTGCCCCTCCTTTTTCATCTACATCAGCTTTAGTTAAGATTATTCCATCTATTTTTATAGCGTCATTAAATTGTTTTGCTTGTTCAATACAATCATTTCCAGTTATTGATTCACCTATAAATATCTTTAAGTCTGGATTTGTTACTCTTATTATCTTTTTCATTTCATCCATCAAATTTTTATTACTTTGAAGTCTTCCAGCAGTATCTATCAAAACAACATCTATATTTTTAGATTCAGCATGTTTAATTCCATCAAATGCAACTGCAGCTGGATCAGATCCATAATCATGTTTTATTACTTTTATTTCTAATTTTTTTCCATGTTCTTCTAATTGTTGAATTGCAGCAGCTCTAAATGTGTCAGCAGCAACCATAACTGAATTAAGATTGTTTTTTTTAACTAGATTTGCAACTTTAGCTATTGTTGTAGTTTTTCCTCCACCATTAACTCCAACAAAAACAATAACAAATGGTTTCTTTCCTTCTTTAATGGATTTTAATAAATCTTTATAGTTCATAAATAAAGAATCAATACTCTCCTTTAAACTATCTTTAACAATTTCTTCAACTTTTCCTCTCTTTAATGGTTGGTCTACAATATCTGTTCTTAAATCTTCTTTGATTTTTTCTATAACTTCAGAAGCTACGTTATTTTCTAACATAGCTACTTCTAAATCCCAAAAAAACTCATCAAATTTTTTCTCTGAAACTTTAGTTGTGGTTACTTTTTCTTTTATTTTTCCTAAGAAAGACTTTTTTTCCTTTACTTCTTCTTCAGTTTGTTCTTTTTCTTTTGGTTCTTCCTTTACCTCTTCTTTAATCTTTTTCTTTTCTTCTACTTCAACTTTAGTCTCTTCTTTAGATTCATTTTCTTCTATTTTTACTTCTTCTTTAACCTCTTCTTCAGTTTCTGTAGATTCCTCTACTTTAGAACTAAATTTAGATACTGTTTCCTTTAGTTTATCTTTTAAAAAATTAAACATAATTTTAACGTAAGAACTAGATTTATAAAATTAACCAGAGAAAAATATATAAATCATTTAGAGTAATAATAAAGATGGATAAATTAAGATTGAAATCCATAATATTTTTCAGTATATCTATTATTGTATATATCCTTAACCAATTCTTTTACTATATCTTTTATTCTGATTTTTTAGGATTATTTATTCAGTTTGTAGCAACAATTCTTGTTATTATATACGGTACAAAGTTGATAATAAAGAAAGATTATATTTTTGGTGTGCCTCTACCATTAATTTCTATTATAGTTTTGATAGATTATTCAATGCCTTTTTTAATTGGATTTTTTGGATAGTTAATTTAAGTTATCAACCAAACATTTTTTTAACAACTAGAGTGGCATAGCTTCCTTTTGGCAAAGAAAATTCTAGAATGGCTTTTAATCTTCCTTTATTTGAATCATCTTTTTCATATTCACACTTTAAATCGTTTATTTTTACAATTAAATCTCTTTCAGTTCCTTCAGAACTTATCTCTGGAATTTGTTTAATGATAAAATCTTTCTCTCTTATTTTCTCTCTTTTCATTATTTCTGTATATATCTCTTTTATCTCTTTATTTTTTAATTCTGTTAAAAATCCGATTACTGGAATTTTTTTATTGTAAATTTCTTCATTTGAAAAATAAAATTCTCCTTGACTATATTCAACATCTTTAAAATTTTTATATTTTTTACTTAAGTAAACATTCAAAAATTGATTAAATAATAAACTTTGATAGGAATTTATATAGAATCTTAATAATTTTTTACCAAGATTTCTTAATGGATTAACATAATCTCCTTGATTCCATTTTAATTTAAGATTGAAACAAGCTTTTCTAAATTCTTTTTTTACTAAAGCTTTTCCTAATATATGATTTCTTCCCCCAAATCTTTGATCATCAAAATAATTTTCAATAAAACTTATTTCTTCAACTTTTTTATCTAAGTTTCTCACAACAATTCTAAAACTATTATACTCATTTTGTCCTAATTTTAATCTTTCATTACCATATCCTATAAATGTTAATTTTAAATCTTTAATTTTTAGATTTTCTACATTATTTTTATTAATTTTAAATCCAGAAATATACTGCCTTGTTATTGCTCTTTTATCCTTTATGCCTGCTACATTAAATCTATTGGGTTTTACCCTTAAATTAGAACAGATAGCCTTTATTGCATCATGAGTATTCCAATCTTTTTTTTCTAAGATAAAATAAGAATAATCCCCTTCTTTAGTTAAATTTAGTTTAATTGCTTCTTCTACACAAAAATCTTCTATTTTAGTTTTTATTTGATACATTCCAAAACCTTAAAAATAATGTTTAAAGAACAAGAAAGATTTTAAAAAACTATTCAATTCATATTAAAATGGCAGATGAGATTATTACTTATGAAATATTATATGATTTGTTAAGAAGAGAGAAGTCTAATCAAGAATTACAAGTCATAGAAAAGAGTTTTTTTGAGAAAGTTATAAAATATTTAAGCGAAAAAGAATCAATCTTAGAATCTCAACAACAGAAAAGTAGTAGATTTGCCTCTACTGAAATACAAAAAACTACAAGACAACTAGAAAATATTAATAAAATTCTAAAAGAGTTATATGAAAGAAGAGAAAATAAGATAATTCAATTAGCAATATTCTCTTCTAAAACTAAAGAAAAGCCAGATTTGTCTATTTTA
>JASLOB010000012.1 GCA_030745695.1 Candidatus Nanoarchaeia archaeon
ATTTTTTTCTTTTTTATCTTAGAATTTTTATGTTTTTTTAGTATTTTAATATTTTTTATTCTCTTTTTCTCTATTCCAATATTATATCCATTTTTTAATTTTAAAACTAATATATCTTTAGTTAAACTAGGCATTAAACATCCTTCATACTCTAAAGTAGAAGTTTTTATTTTTATAAAATCACCAATTTTCATTGTAATAATTAATTGTAACTAATATAAAAATTTATTCAACTTTTATGTTTGTTATTATATCATAAAAAATACTGATAACTAATTATTAGTACACTCAAAGTTCCTCCCATCAAAATAATCAGTCTTGGATACCTAATATTAAGGTTTAATAGAATCTCACTAACAAAAGAATGACCATTATTTTTTTCATCACTAATTTTATGACCTCTTGCATATTGAGTCATAGTAGTTAAAGGACACACAAATAAGTTACCTCTTTTATTATATAGTTTTATAGAACTACCCCATCCAACATTCAAGCCCATCACTCCAATAACATACCAAAAATGGTAGAAAACTCTATTAGGCCAAATTGATTCTGGAACAAAAAATAGTCCTATCCAACTAATAAAGAACAAAATATGGAGAAAAACTAAGAATTTAATCAATTGTTTATTATATTTTAAGTTCATCATTTCATTAAAATTTATTTAAGTTTATTAATATTGAGTTTATATAAGTTTGACAATTGTAATTAGATAAGCTATAAGCTTTTCTTTTTGTTATTCTCTTTTGAATTCTAATGACTTTATAAAATAATTTTTTATTTACTCTTAATTTTTTAATTTTAACTTTTTCAGGATAATTTTCTAAGTAATCTTTTGTTAATCTTCTTGTAAATTCAATATCTCTAGAAAATTCATAAATATTATTGGATTCATCGATGATAAACAAATGTTTTATCTTAAAAATCCTAACTAATGAAATCCCAAAAGGTCTAGTGCATATTTTTATAGTAACTTTTTTAGATTTTCTCATTCAACTTTTGTTATAGCTACCTTTTAAAATATTATCTTTATTTATGCAAAAATACTATTATATACTAGAATATATATTTTAGAAATTATAAGTATTTATATACAAATTAATTATATAGTTATAATTAATTAAAAAGAAAATTTAACTATCTCGATTTTAATTTGGGCATTAAAATCATTTTGGGCAATGATAGTTGTTTACCGATTCTAAGTTTAATTAGTTTTACTTATTTTGAGAGTCTAAATTGGGCAAGATAAACTCTTTCTAAAAGAAGTACAAGCATAACTAAGATATAAAGTTTATTGTGCTAAAGTAAACAATAGGGGGAGATTAAATGGAATTTATTGTGCAAAATGCGATTGAAACAAGCAAAGAAAATAAACAGGATGTTGTTATAGGACAAGCAAATATAAAAGTTGTTGGATGTGGAGGCGGAGGCGCTAACATGGTTAATTGGCTCTTTAAGAAAGGTATTCAGGGAGCTGAAATTGTTGCGATTAATACTGATAAGCAACATTTAGATATGATTAATGCTGATCGAAAAGTGTTAATTGGAAGAGAATTAACACGTGGATTGGGTTGTGGAGGTTTCCCAGAGAAAGGGAGGGAAGCTGCAAAAGAACAAATCCATGAAGTTAGAGAATCAATGAAGGATTCTGATATGGTTTTTGTATGTGCTGGGGAAGGAGGAGGAACCGGTACTGGAAGTGCACCTGTTGTAGCACAAATGGCTAAAGATATGGGTGCAATTGTTATTGGAACAGTAACAATGCCTTTTGATATTGAGAGAGCAAGAATAGATAAAGCAGAGTTTGGATTACAACAACTAAGAGAAGTTTCTGATACTGTTATAGTGATAGATAACAATAGATTAGTACAAATAGCTGGAAATCTACCAATAGAACAAGCTTTTGCTGTTGCAAATGAGTTAATAGCTACAATGATTAAGGGAATTGTAGAAACAATTGCTGTACCAAGTTTAGTAAACTTAGATTACGCAGATGTTAAAGCAATAATGAGTAATGGAGACGTATCAGTTATAGGAATAGGTGAAGCTAATAGTGAACATAGAGTAGATGAAGCAGTGAGGAGAGCATTAACAAATCCTTTATTAGATGTTAGTTATGAAGGTGCAACTGGAGCATTAATTCATGTTTCGGGTGGTTCTGATCTAACATTAGATGAAGTAGCTAAAGCTGGTGAGATGGTGACAGAAGCACTAGATGCAGATGCAAATGTTATATGGGGAGCTAGAATTGGTGAGGATATGAAAGGAAAGTTAAGAGTGATGACAATCGTGACAGGAGTAAATAGTCCATATATTCTTGGTAGAGTTGATCACAAAAAACCAGATCCACAAACAGTTCATTTAAGCAAAGAACTGGGAATTGATTTAGTTAGATGAATGATTAAGGGCAGACCCCCAAAGTAAGCCCTTCTTTACTCTTGCTGGTACTTTCAAGTACCAGCTTTATTTCTTTTTATATTCAATTAGAATTATTCTTCTGAAGAATTACTAACACCCATTAGTCTTTGATATAAGGATCCTCCAGAAACTCTATTTTTTCTTTTTAATATCTTTGGTAATCTTTCCATAAATTCATTATTTCTCTTGCCATTTCTTTCTTCTCCATCCATATTTGGAATATCACCAAAAAACCATTCAGTTTTTCCTCTTGTATCTTGACTAGAAGCTATAATAATTTGACTCTTTCTTTCTAAGTTATTTACATTTAAACCATGGTAATCACCTATGTAAACTTTATACGAACGACCATTTCTATCAGAATAAATAAGACTTGTATTATCTTCATTAAATCCCCAATGAACTAAAACATCTGGATGTACATAATGTGCAAGTGGAATCATTTAGAATAAAATTAACGGATTTTTATATTCTTTGTTGTAAAATATAATATATATTCATTTATTATCTTTCTTAAACATATTTTTTACTTTATTTAGTAATCCTTTACTCTCTTTTTTTATAGGACCCATATGTTTTTGTAAAGGAAATAATCCATAACCTTTCATTCTATCTCCACATTCATTAAAACAACATACTTTATCTAACGGAACTCTAGTAGATCTTGGATTGTCATTACTATATCCTAATGTTATTATTATTTGAGGTTCTTGAGTTGGTGGAGCATTTACTACTCTAGAAACAGCATCTTTATCAAAACTTCCAACCCAACATGAAGCTAATCCTTCTTCTGTGGCTAATAATAAAATATTTTGAGCTAATGCCGCACAATTTTGAACCCCAAACATATTTGCTTTCACCCCAAACATTCTTTTCATATCTGGTTTTTTATTTAATATAACAATATACATTGGTGCTTGAAGCATCCACATTTGTTCTAAACATGCTTGAGCTATTTGTTTCTTTTTATCATCATCATCTACTAAAACAATGTTCCAATTTTGCATATTTCCACTAGAAGGGGCATGAATTGCAACATTTAAAATATCAGTAACCAACTTTGGATTTACTTTTTTTTCTAAATATTTTGTATAAGTTCTTCTTCTTAATATGACTTCTCTTAATTCCATAAGAATATTTAGTTTATTTTATATATAAATTTTCTGTACTTAGTTATCTTTATAAATTTTCAATATTTAAGCAAATCATGGATTATCTAACTTTAGTAGAAGTATTTGAAAAATTAGAAAAAACATCAAAAAGATTAGAAAAAACTTTCATATTATCCAAACTTCTAAAAAAAACAAATAAAGAAGATTTAGAATATATAATTTATTTAGTTCAAGGTAGAATTTTTCCTCAATGGGATCGAAGAGAGATGGGTTTAAGTTCTAAATTAATCATAAAAGTTCTTAATTCTGTAACTGGAGACTCTAATGATGATATAGAAAACATTTGGAGTAGAGAGGGAGATCTTGGAAAGGTAGCTTTTATTTTAATCCAAAAAAATAAACAAAGAACATTACACAGACAAGAATTAACTGTAAAAAAAGTAATAGAAAATCTAAGAAAATTGGCTGGATTAGAAGGAAAAGGAACAGTAAATAAAAAAATTCAATTAGTTTCTGAATTATTAACATCTGCTAATCCATTAGAAGCTAAATTTATTATTAAAAATATTTTAGGGACATTAAGAATAGGAATTGCAGAAGGGATAGTTAGAGATGGTATTGTTTGGACTTATTTTGATAAAGAGATAGGATTTAATTATAATGAGAAAGAAAATAAGATAGATGTTGAAAGAGAAAAATATAATTTTTATGTTGATCTAGTTCAAAGAGCTTATGATATAACAAATGATTATTCTAGGGTAGCTTTAACAATTAAGACTAAAGGAATTGAAGGATTATCTAAAGAAAAGTTATCTCCTGGAAGTCCAATTAATGTTATGTTATATCCAAAAGCTGAAGATATTGAAGATGCTTTTAATACTATAGGAAAACCTTGTGCTTTTGAATATAAATATGATGGGATTAGATTACAAATATCAAAAGAGAATAATGGAAATATAAATATATTTACAAGAAGATTAGAAAATGTCACTAAACAATTTCCAGAAGTAGTAGATTTTGTTAAAAGATATATAAAAGCCAAATCATTTATTATTGATTCTGAGGCAGTTGGATACAATCCTAAAACTAAAAAGTATTTACCTTTTCAAAGTATTTCTCAAAGAATTAAAAGAAGATATGATATAGATTCTATGTCAAAAAAATTTCCTGTTGAAGTAAATATATTTGATATAATTTATTATAATGATAAGAATTTATTAAATGAACAATTTAAAGAAAGAAGAAAAATATTAGAAAAAATAACTAAACAAATAAAATTAAGATTAGTTTTAGCTAAACAATTAGTTACAGGTGATGTAAAAAAAGCTGAGAAATTCTATAAAGAAGCTTTAACTAAAGGTGAAGAAGGGTTAATGGCCAAGAATTTAGAGGGAATTTACAAACCAGGATCTAGAGTAGGTTATGGAGCAAAAATAAAACCAACAGCTGATTCTTTTGATTTGATCATTGTAAAAGCAGAGTGGGGTGAGGGTAAAAGATCAAAATGGTTAACAAGTTATACTATAGCTTGTAATCATGATGGAGAATTATTAGAACTTGGTAAAGTATCTACTGGGTTGAAAGAGAAAGGTGAGGGAATTACATTTGACCAAATGACTAAATTGTTACAACCTTTAATAAAAGAAGAAAAAGGTAGAAATATTATAGTAAAGCCAGAAATTGTTATAGAAGTTGGCTATTCAGAAATACAAAAAAGTCCTACTTATTCTAGTGGTTATGCTTTAAGATTCCCAAGAGTTGTTATGTTACGTCCTGACAGATCCAAAAAAGACATTTATACTCTAGAAGACATAAAAAAAGCATACAACAAACAGAAAAAGTAGAATTCAAACTTAATTATAATAATCTTTAAATATAAGTAAAGGTTTAAAACACTGTATTATCTATCCAATAGAAGTAAATAATCACATCTTATCTTGAGTGGTTAATTTAAAAAAAAGAGGTTATGGAGGCTGATCTTGTATGATTGTAAAAGAGGAGTTTTTAAGTAATTTAAGACGTGCTTTCGATCTTAATCTATATGAGGTGAGAATTTGGACTGCACTTCTTTCTCGTGGTATTTCTACAGCTGGTGAGTTATCAGATATTGGTAATGTTCCAAGATCCAGGGCTTATGATGTTCTAGAGTCATTAGAAAAAAAAGGTTTTGTTGTGATGAAACTTGGCAAGCCTATTAAGTATATTGCGGTTGAACCAAAAGAAGTTGTAGAGAGAGCTAAAAAATTAGTGAGAATGGGCGCTGATGATAATCTAAAAAAATTAGATGGACTAAAAGGAACAGCTATCTTAAAAGAATTAGATTCTTTACACAAAACTGGTATTGAATTTATTGATGCTAGTGATTTAAGTGGAGCTATAAGGGGAAGACATAATTTATACACACATCTAGAAACAATGATTAAGAGAGCTGAAAAAAACGTAACAATAATGACAACTGCTAAGGGTCTTGTAAGAAAAGTAGATGCTTTAAAACCAGAGTTAGAAAGACTAGCAAAAAAAGGAGTTAAGATAAGAATTGCAGCTCCAGTTACAAAAGAATCTGTATCTGCTGTAAAAGATTTAAGTAAAATTGCAGAAATAAGAAATATTAATAAGATAAATGCTAGATTTTGTGTAGTGGATGATAATGAGATGATGTTTATGGTAAAAGATGATGAAGATGTACACCCAACTTATGATATTGGGGTTTGGGTTAACACACAATTTTTTGCTAATGCTTTAGGTAACATGTTTAATCTAGCTTGGAAAGATATGCAACAAGCAGAAAAAGTAAAAGTTTAAATTTTTTTATTAATCAATTATCTCAGTTTCTAATTTTTCTAAATCACAAAAGTCAGTAGTGAAGTTATATGCTCCCGCATTTAAAAAAATTAAATCATCTCCTACTTTAGGATTATTAAGATAAACTCTATATCTAAAAAGATCCATAGAACAAGGTGTGATTCCTTTAATTACATAAGGATGTCCTTGATTTTTTGGAAGTTCTCCTTCAACAATAAGTTTTACTGGAACAATTAATGCATCTAAATCTGAATTGTATACTGAAGCGTTAACGATGATATTTTTTTCATGAATACATTTAATATGAGTAATAAGTTTACAAGAAGAAGCTGAGATATATCTTCCTGGTTCTATAATCAACTCAATATTTTTATTTTTTAACCATCCCCTTAGTTCTTTAATTTTATCAAATACACTTTTTATTACATCTTCATTTGTATTTGCATAATTAGAAGGGATTCCACCACCAATGTTTATGTAGTCTATTATTTCTAGAACTTCATCTTCAATGATATTTGATATTTCATATTTAAGATCCCATTCACTTATATTTTGTGTTTTTCTATGAAAATGCAATCCTAATTTCAAAATTTTACTATTATTCTTCAATTCTTTAATTCTTTTATTTATTATTTCATGATTCATTCCAAAAACAAAATATTTTTCAGTTTTTATTGTGTTTTCTCTTAATTTCATTCTCAAAAAAAGAATAATTTTTTCATCATTTTTATCTAAGAATCTTAAAAGTTCTTCTAAATCTGATTCATTGTCTATAACAAATTTATTTATTCCAAAATCAAATAATTCTTGAATTAAATTTTGGTCCCATCCTTGAGCTAAGAAGAGAACCCGAGATTTAGCTTTAACATTTTTTAATTCATTTTTAAGATGAATTGAAAACCAACAATCTGTCTTTTCTTCTAATATTTTAGTAATTATTGGATTTGTTTTTGAGCTATATGAGATAATGTTACATATTTTTTCAATTTTATTATATTGTTCTAATAACTTAGATTTTGATAAAACAAATTTAGCTTTTTTCATTTTTTAATAAACCCTCTTCATTTAATTTTTCTAGAGCTCCAATCATCGCTAAAGGAAATGTAATTGTTACATCTCCAACCACAGTAGCAATATCACTTTCATATTGCACTTTTCCCCAAGATTTGGCTTCGTTTGTAGTGGCCCCAGACATACTTCCAGAAGTTTTATGAGCAGTAGTCATGTAAACTGCATAATTTGCACCACCATTCAATAAAGTACAAAGTATTGCATGATGTTTTGAGATTGATCCTCCTAAAGCAATCACACCTTTCTTTTCATCATGACTTGTTACTAAAAGAATATTACCAAAATCTTCTACAACATCAACAATAAAATCTTTGTGTTTTTGTTGAAAAAGGTAAAGATGAAAGCCAAAAGCACCATCAGTAATAGCTGGACAGAATATTGGCACATCATTCTTAGCTGCTTGATATAAAATAGATGATTCATCTTCTAACATCAAACCTATTTCTCTTAACATATCAGATATTGCCCAACGTTTTTGTTTTTTGTACAATCTATCTAAAATTTTAAGCATTTCATTCTCGAAACGCATATAACTCTCATTTGTAATTAAAATATTTCCTACTCTATTTATCCCTTTTTCATTAAGATCAACATCATCTGAATCAAAATTACCAATTGAAAACTTTTCACCTAATGCTTTCATTATATCTTCTTCTATTCCCCCAACTGTTGTGACCATAACATTAGCCATATTCAATTTTATCACTTGAGAAAAAAATCCTCTTAATCCAGAAGTAACCATGTTAGATGTGAATGTAAGAAAGATCTTAGCATTATCTTTTTTCATCTTAACGAAAACTTCTGATGCTTTTTTAAGCTCAATACTTTGATAGCCTAAATTCTGATAAGAATTAAGCAAATCTTTTACTTGCATACCTTTTTCCCATCTTAGATCTTTTATATATGACATTTTACATCTTATAATTTGGTAATGAATTGTTTATAGAACTAATTAGACTCTTAACTTCCAGATTTTCTTACACTATCAAATAAAATTTTTGAAAGTTTCATTGATATAAATAAAAAAAGAGTATTTAAAAGAATTTCGTTATTCTATTCTTTTCCGAGATTCTTCAATTTTTTCTTTAAATGTAGATTTTTGCATACTTCCAACAATTCTTCCAATTTCTTCCCCTTTTTTTATTATTAGAAATGTAGGGATGCTCATGACTCCAAATCTGACTGCTAACTCTGGTTCTTTGTCAACATTCAATTTAGCAAATTTTAAGTTTTTAATTTCTTCACCTAATTGATCAAATATTGGATCCATTTCTTTACAAGGAGAGCACCATTCCGCCCAAAAGTCTACAATAATTGTTTCTTTTATTTCTTCGTCTATGTTATTTTTTGTTAAATTTAACATTTCTTACCTCTATCTTATAAGACATTACAAATAATAAATCAGATAATCTATTTATATATTTATATACTTCTTCTCTTATCAACCCTGCTCTTAATACTTGAGTTAATTCTCTTTCTAATATTCTACATCTCACTCTTGCTTCATTTAAATAAGCTGATCCTAACTTTGTAAATCTTATAAAGTTTCTAGGAAACGAGAATTCATCCATATACAACTCTATTTCTATAATATCTTCATTAGTGATTGGATACCTAACTTTTTTCCCTATTCCACCTAATGAAATTTCTCCACCTAACTGCCAAAGTTTTTTGTTAATTTTTTCTATTATCTCTTTAAATTCTTTATTATAGATACAACAAAAATCTAATGAGGATTGTAAAGCATCAATATAACCATTCAAATCTATAATACAACTATCTTTAGGAACTTTTAAATCTCCATAAGTAACAGTTTCGCCTTCATCACCTACTTTTGTATATATCTTCATTTAACCACAAGCACTATACCCACAATCAAAACAAGTAGGCTCTTTACACCCAGAAACCATTCCAACATTTGTACTGAAACATTTAGAACAATGTAATTTTAGTTGTTCAGGCATATTTACTTCTCCATCATTAAAAGTAGACTGCCCATTCAATGTTGTTTGTCCATTCAAATCTTTTAACACTCCTGTTTTAGTTAAATGTTTTCTTATAACTTTAGAAATTCCATGTGGTATTGAGTCTACTCTATTTGGACCTAATCCTAAAGGTTTGTCCCCTTTTATAGAATTTAAATGTTTTATTAATTTGATAGGGTCCCCTTCATTTTCTAAATATTTACTTAACATTATTCCTAATGCTGTAGTTAGCCCACTTATCTCTGTTCCTATTGGGGAGATATTTGTAAATACTTTTGTTGGTCCTTCTTCATCATAATTGATATGGACATGCAAGGGACCTTGACCAGTCTCGATCTCATAGTAATCAGATTTTTCTATAGATTTTTGTTTTGTTTTTTTCTCTTTTTTATCTTTATTTAAATTTAAAATTTGTAATTCTCTACTCCCATCTCTATAAACAGTGCATCCTTTACAACCTAAACTCCATGCTAATAAATAACCATCTAAAACATCTTCTTTTGTTGCTTTATTCTCAAAATTAATTGTTTTAGATATTGCATTATCACAATATTTTTGGAAAGAAGCTTGCATTCTTATATGGGCTTTAGCACTTATGTCCATAGAAGTCACAAAAACTTTTTTTAAGTAATCTGGAATTTCTTCTATATTTTTTAACGTACCTTCTTTAACGATCTTTTCCATAATCTCATCAGAATATGCACCAGATTCTTTTAGTGCTTTTTCTAAATGTTTGTTAATATAACTTAAACTTATTTTTCCACCTAATATTGCTTTATAGTGATATGCTAAAGCAAAATATGGTTCTACACCTCCAGAAACATCAAACATCATAGCTATAGTTCCTGTTGGAGCTATATTAGTTAATGCAGCATTTCTCATTTTAATTTCTTTTTGTGCATAAATACTCTTGTCCCAATTTTGGAAAGATCCTTTCTCGTTTGCTAATTCCATAGAAGTCTGATGTGATGTCTCTTGTATGCATTGCATTATTTTTTCTGCGGTCTCTAATCCTTCTTCACTATCATATGGAATTCTTAATTGGTATAACATATCAGCAAATCCCATTATTCCCAATCCTATTCTTCTATTTGCTTTACTAGTTTTGTCTACTCTTTCAGATGGAAAATTAGAAACATCTATCACATTATCTAACATTATTACAGCGATTTTTGTAACATATCTTAATTTTTCATAATCTACTTTATTTTCTTTAACAAATTTTTCTAAGTTTATTGATCCTAAATTACAAACATCACCATCATGAAGAAATTGTTCTCCACAAGGATTACAAGCTTCTATTCTTCCTAATCCTGGTAATGGGTTAGTTTCATTCACTTTATCTATAAATACACATCCAGGTTCTCCATTTGACCAAGCTGAATCTATAACTTCTTGAAATATTTCTTTAGCAGTCATGTCTACTTCTTCAATATTTTCTATTGAAAAATTACTATTTCTTTTAATTCTTCTAGGTTTTACATCTCTATCTTTCCATTTACACATATAAGGATTAAGATCATTATTTTTTACTTTCTCCATAAACTCATTTGTTAATCCTACAGAAACATTAAAATTATTTATAGCCCCTTCCTCTTTTTTACAATGTATAAATTCTAACATGTCTGGATGATCTACTCTCATAACAGCCATATTTGCACCATGTCTATTTTGTTGTTTTATAACACTGAAAGCTCTGTTATACACTTGTAAGAAAGATATTGGACCGGATGCTACACCTTGTGATTTTTTTGCAGGCATTCCTGCAGGTCTCATTAAATGTAAAGGAAATCCTAATCCAGATCCTGCTTGTTGTAATAATGAAGCATCTTGTAATGTACTAAATATACTTTCCATAGAATCTTCTATGTTTAATACAATACAATTAGAGATCAATGTAGTATTTGCTCCTGCATTTGTTAAAGTTCTTCCAGCAGGGGTAAACTCAAAATTAGACATTACTTCATAAAATCTTTTTCTTAAATCTTCTATATATTCTTGAGATTTTCCATAATTTAATTCAACATTTGCAAGATTTTTAGAAACTCTCTCAAACATTTCTTCTGGATTTTCAATAACTAGTCCATCTTTTTTCATTAAATATCTTTTAGCAAGAACATTTAATGCATTAGAACTGAATGGAAGTTCTGTTGTTTTACCATTTAATATAGATTTTTGATTCTCTTTTTCTTCACTCATCATTTTTTTCATTACACCTCTTATTTTTACTTTATTTTGTAAGAATTTTTAATTCTTCTTCAAAATCATCAATTTTTTCAAAGTCTTTATAGACAGATGCGAATCTTAGGTAAGCTACTTGATCTAATAATTTTAGTTTTCTAATAACTTTATTTCCTATTATCCTAGTATTTATCACATGATTTCTTAATTTCTTAAGCTCTTTTTCGATAGATAAAGCAATTGTACTAACATCTTCTTCACTAAAAGGTCTTTTTTCTAAAGCTAATGCTACTCCTTTTTTTAATTTGTCAATATTGAATGGTTCTTTCTTACCATCTTTCTTCACAACCATTAAATCAATAGCTATTTTTTCATATGTTGTGAATCTTTTGCTACATTTTAGGCATTCCCTTCTTCTTCTTATAGAATCAGAGCTATCTCTGCTTTCTAGAACTTTAATCTCTTGATCGAAACAGTATGGACATTGCATAATTACACCACATGTAGTGTGTTAGATTTATTACCTACACAACATGCAGTATATATGAAGATTTGTTCTTATTTAAAGATTCTTGTATTTTAGAAGCAAGATTTCTTATAGAGTTACTACTTAGATCTTCAATTAGAAAATATTTTAAAGATTATTGTAAATTAGAATATATGCCTAAGTGTTATCTATGTAAAAGTAGTATTGAAGAGACCTTTCTTAATAAGATAATTGGGACTTATTTAGATAAAAAAGCTGTTTGTTCGGTTTGTCAGAAGCAATATAATAAGGAAGAACTCCTTGAAAAGATAAAATAATTATGTTAGATCAGTTGTTATCTTATTTTATTGTGGCATCTCTAATTTTCTAAATGATTCTGCATATTTCATCCCTTTTTCTTTTCCAATCTCAGCATATCTTGCTTTTAAGAATTCTTCAAAATTTTTCCTATGACTAACTTGAGATTTATGACAAGACAATGCTTCTATCTTCTTACCTATAACTGAACTAATATCCATCCAAGTGTTAGGATTTTCTCCACCATAAAAATAAATTTCTTTAATTTCATGTGGTCTTAATCCTTCATCAATTAAATGAGGGAAAAAATGTTCATTTCCTATAGCAGGATATATTGCATCATATACTCCTAATGCAACTGTCCTATGATCTGGATGATATTTAAAAACAGAATCAAATTTATTATTAGCTGGATCAAATGTAAAAATTATATCAGGCTTTTTCTTTCTTATAATTCTAACAAACTTTTCTCTTAGTTCTTTTGTATTTTCTACTTCTCCATCTTTCTCTCCAAGAAATATAACATCTTTTACACCTATAGTTTTAGCTGCTTCTTTTTGTTCTTTTTCTCTTATCTTTATTATCTCTTCTTTATTTTTACCAATATGATTACCTTTTTCACCATTTGTAGTTATAACATAAGAAATCTCCTTTTTTTTACTCCATAAAGCCATTGTTCCACTACATGCGAAGTCTACATCATCTGGATGAGGAACTATGACTAATACTTTTTCTTTTGTCATTCTTTTATCTAACCCATTAATTTTAAAAAGCTTTTTAATTAGGAAATATTTTTAAAACTATCCAGAGTACTTTAAAGCATGCGGGGGTAGCAAAGCCTGGTCAAATGCGCAGGACTTAAGAGTGACAAGTAAATGAAAGTTTACTATTATCCTAAATTAGGACATCCTGTCTCTTAGTGAGTTCGAGGGTTCAAATCCCTTCCCCCGCAGATTCTTATGCCCCAGTGGCTCAGTCCGGCAGAGTATCACCTTGGTAAATTAATAAATCTGAAGAGGTGGAGGTCGAGGGTTCAAATCCCTCTTGGGGCTATAGATAAAAATATAAATCTTGTAAATAATCTAAATTTATTATGAGAATAGTAATAATCGGTCCTCCAGGTTCTGGAAAAGGTGCACAATCTGAATTATTACAATCTAGATTAAAATTAAAACACATCTCTTCAGGAGAACTTCTAAGAAAAGAGATAAGAAAGAAAACTGTTATTGGTAAAAAAATTAATTCTTTATTGAAAAGAGGAAGTCTAGCTCCAGATAAAGTAATTGATAAGATTATTACTAAAACAATAAGAGGAAAAAACAATTTTATATTAGATGGTTATCCAAGAGATTTAAAACAAACTAAATATCTAGATAAAATAACTAAAATTGATAAAGTTTTATTATTAAAAGTTCCAAATTCTTTAATCATTAAAAGATTAAGTAGCAGGAGAATATGTAAATGTGGGGAAACATTTAATCTACTAACAAAAAAATCAAAGAAAAAAGGAATATGTGATAAAGACAATAAAAAATTGTATCAAAGAAATGATGATAAAATAGATATAATCAAAAAAAGATTAAAAATTTACAAAACTAAA
>JASLOB010000013.1 GCA_030745695.1 Candidatus Nanoarchaeia archaeon
TACATAATACTAGATCTATCATAAGAAATAGTAAGAATAGAGTTTTTTAATTCTTTCTGTATTAGTTATCTTTTTATATCTCTTAAACATTTTGTGATAATGCGAAAATTAAGAAGAAATTTAACTTTATCTGAGAGAGCTTTGATTGATATTATTACTTCTAGCATAGAAGTTTACAAAAAAGAAACTTTTGGATTATTACTTGGAGAAAAACATAAAAAACATTATATGATTTATGATGTTCTTAATTTTCAAACTGCTAAAAGGAGTTATGAGTGGGTTAATGTTCCAACAATGAGAATTAATAGAGCTAACTATGTTTTATCTCATTTAACAGATTTAAAAGTTGTGGGAGATTTTCACTCACATCCAGATGGACCAGCTAGATTAAGTGGGTTAGATAAAAAAGATACTAAAAATTCAGGATTAACCTTAACAGTTTTAGTTGTAATAAACAAAATTAAAAGAAAAGTTCATGGATGGATGATTAAAGAGAACAATTTAGTTGGGACTATTGGAAATAGATATCATGTAAAAATAATGGCTTATGAATATGATAAAAAACAAGATAAATTTTATCAAATTAAGATAGTATGTTCTTGTTTAAAGAAAATGAATAAACTAAAAATTCCAAAAAAGAGTTGAAAAAACTAAAAAATACAAATTAAAAAAAGAATTGAATTTATTCACTACCACATTATTCTTAGTACAAGTCTTTCAATAAATCATCTAATGTCTCATACGGAACATCCAGAGAAGAATATAGTCTTTGTAGTAAATCATCTGTTGGCGTTGTTCTTCCTTTCGCATATAATGAAACAGCCTGGTGTGTAACTCCAATTTCTTCAGCAAGCCAAGATTGATTCTTTCCAAGTTCTTTCAATCTTCTTGTGATTAATTCACTCAATCCTTGATTTTCAGGTCTATTAACCCTTTGTTTCGTTGTATATTCCTGATATTGACTTCGTGATTCAAATGGCTGTCCTGTTTCTGGGTTAACCCTTTGTTTCGCTCTTGTCAAACCATATACAGATGAGTAAGAAATATCTGTTTGCTTAGCTATTTCAGCAGGAGACAAACCACTACCATTATCATATAATCTTATGATTTTTTCTTTTGTTTCATCCGGTATTCTTCTTGGCATATACAAAAGTATTAAATAAAGATTTATAAAGTTTACACATATTTACTACTATAAAGTAAATTATTAAATGGGTGGGAACCCTAACATATTGTCTGCTACGCAGATAATTAATATTAAGCTCTGGCTCTCAAACTCTAAAATTTTGCCTTCGGCATCGTTGCACTAAAACTCAATCCCTAACAGGAGAATTTAACAGCGATTATCTGGTTCGGACTTGCAGTTTCTTCAACCCGAATCGCCTTCAGCTACTTCGTTAAATTCCCATGTTATAGGTGTTATTGTATTTTATATATTTAAGAGAAAGTGATCATAAACCCTGGCAAGTGCTTTCTGACACGAGTAGCACCATAGGCACTTGCTGGGGAAAAAAGAGGTGATACATATGAAGTATAATACTCATTTATATACTTTTCGGTTTGTCCTATCTTTAAAGTAGTAACAATAAGATTTTATTCTAAAATAATATATATTACAATTATTATTAAAAACCAATTAAATATATTTAAATGAATTTTAACTTTCTTTAATATGAGAAGAGTTGGGTTAGCAGCGATTACTTTAATTTTATCTGCTTCTTTTATGTTTCCTAGACTAGTTTTTTCACAAGAAAGTTTTACAAGAAATGGAGAGGTTTATGCAAATTATCCACTAAGTTTTAAGAGGGGTGAAGGAAGTATAAAAACACAAAGTCCATATAAAGCAATAGGATTACCTAAGAAAAAGGTAAGCGACGCATTTAATCTAGTTATGGTGGAGAAGATATAGCAGGTTATGTTTTTTCTAGTAAAGATCCAATGAAAAATATAAGATGTTTTTTTAATAAAAAAGGATGGGATATAGGCATTCATGAACCCAAGGGCTCAGATATAGTGGAAGGGATTTTAGTAGATGTTACTAAAAATAAAATGATAACTTTTCAGTAGTTCCTGGATTTGATTTATCTACTGTAGTATTTAGATATCCTTGTCCAAGAAAAAACCTTAATTAACAAATAAATTTATATATTCTACTTCTTAATATTAAATATGCAAGACCAACTTCTTGATATGCTAATGAAAGAAGATGAAATCACTTGGCAAACTATTATTTATGATTTAATTAAATCAGAACAAATGGATCCTTGGAATGTAGATATTAGTTTATTAACGAAAAAATATTTAGAAACTATAAGAAAATTACAAGAATTAAATTTTTTTGTGTCTGGAAAAGTTGTTTTAGCTTCTTCTTTATTATTAAGAATAAAATCACATAAATTATTAACAGAAGATATAACAGCTTTAGATTCTTTATTATATCCAAGTGAAGATGAACATGAAGAATTAGATGAATCAGGGTATAAAAGAGGAAGAGATGTAGACATTCCCTCATTAGCAATGAAATCTCCACAAGCGAGAAAAAGAAAAATTTCAGTTAATGATTTAATAGGTGCATTACAAAAAGCTCTTGAGGTAAATAAAAGAAAAATATTAAGAAGAAGAGAATATACAAATGTTAATATTAAGATTCCCGATAGAAAGATAGACATTACAAATTTAATTAAAAATTTATATGAAAGAATTTTAAGTTTTTTTAAAACAAAAGAAACAATTTTATTTGATGATTTAGTCAATAGTGAAAAGAGTGAGGATAAAATTTTAACATTAATGCCTTTACTACATTTAGATCATCAAAGAAAAGTTCATATTGATCAAAAAGTTCCTTTTGGAAATATTGAAATAACTAAATTTAAACATTAAAAATGGATTCTTTATTATTTGGGACAGCGGGTAAACCAATCTCAACTAAAGGAGATACAGTAGAGGGGGTAAATAATGTAAGAAGATTAGGATTAGACTGTATGGAACTAGAATTTGTACATTCAATTAACATAACAAAAGAAAAAGCTCCATTAGTAAATGAAGCTGTTAAGAAAAATAATATAATGTTAAGTTGTCATGCTCCTTTTTACATTAATTTAAATTCCGAAGACAAGAAAAAATATCATGCTAGTATTAGTTATATAACAAAATCTGCCAAGATAACCTCTCTATGTGGAGGGTGGTCTATTTGTTTTCATGCTGGATTCTACCAAAAACAAGATCCAGAAAAAGTTTATCAAAAAATAAGAGAAGGGGTAAAAGAAATAGTTAAAGGAGTTAAAGAAGTAGATGATAAAATATGGATTCGTCCAGAGATATCTGGGAAAAAATATCAATTTGGAGATCTTAATGAATTAATTAAATTATCACAAGATATAGATCAAGTAATGCCTTGTGTAGACTTCTCTCATTTGTATGCAAGAACAAATGGAAAGAATAATACAAAACAAGAATTCTCTCAGATTTTAGAAGATATAGAGAAAGGATTAGGAAAAGTAGCATTAAATAATATGCACATTCATATTTCTGGAATTGAATATGGAGAAAAAGGAGAAAAACATCATTTAATTCTAAAAGAATCTAAATTTAACTATAGGGATTTGTTAAAAACATTAAAAGAATTTAAAGTTAAAGGTGTAGTTATTTGTGAGAGTCCAAATATAGAGAAAGATGCTTTATTAATGAAAAAGATTTATAATAAATTTTAAGTATAAAACAACAGATTTAAAAATAAAATATCTTTTTATCATAAAATGTCAAAAAAAATACATGATGTTATCATAATTGGGGGAGGAATAGCTGCACATACTTCTGCAATATATACTGCAAGAGCAAGTTTAAACCCATTAATCATATCTTCTATAGAACCAGATCAATTGAGTTTAACAAATGAGGTTGAAAATTTTCCTGGATTTCCGAAAGGGGTTTTAGGACCAGAATTAGTAAAAAATGCTAAAGAACAAGCAAAAAGATTTGGAGCTGAATATATAGAAGGATTAGCTGATTCTTTTAAAAAAAATGATAAATATTTTGAAGTTGGAGTTGAAAAAAATAATTATAAAGCAAGAACAGTTATAATTTCTACAGGAGCATCTGCTAGAAGATTAAATATTGAAGGAGAAGATAAATATTTTGGTCGTGGTGTTAGTACATGTGCAACTTGTGATGCAGCATTATTTAGAGATAAAGAAGTTTTAGTTGTTGGTGGAGGAGATTCTGCAATGGAAGAATCTTTAGTTTTATATAAATTTGCTAAAAAAATAACAATAGTTCATAGAAGGGATGAGTTTAGAGCTAGTAAGATAATGCAAGATAGAGTTTTAAAATTAAAAGATAAGATTAATGTTGTTTGGGATTCTATTCCAACTGAAGTTTTAGGAGAAACTTTAGTTAATGGAATTAAAATTAAGAATGTTAAGACTAATGAAGAGTCTACAATTAAATGTGATGGAATGTTTTTAGCCATAGGTCACAATCCTAACACTAAAATATTTGAGAAAGAAATTAAATTAGATAAAACTGGATACATAATAACAGGTAGTAGATCTAAAACAAATGTTGAAGGTGTTTATGCTGCAGGAGATTGTCAAGATCCTATATTTAGACAAGCTATTACTTCTGCTGGTTCAGGATGTAAAGCTGCAATAGAAGCAGAAAGATATATTGAACATTTGAAAGCTAAAGGAGAGTATAAATAAAAAATCTTTAAATATCTTAAAATTAAGATTATATAATAAAAAAGGTGATTAAATATGGTTAAGTTTGATGAATTTGGTCCAGAGAAAATTCTAGAAGTTTATGATGAAAAAACAGGGATGCATGGATTTACAGTTATAGATAATACTTTATTAGGTCCTGGAAAAGGTGGAATAAGAATGACGCCTAGTGTTTCTATTGATGAAGTTGCAAAATTAGCTAGAGTTATGACTTATAAAAATGCTTTAGCTGGCCTTCCATTTGGAGGAGGTAAATCTGGAATAATATCCAATCCAAGAGAATTAACTAAAGATCAAAAAGTTGAAATTGTAAAAGCATTTGCTAAAGCTATCAAACCAATATGTCCTAGTAGATATATTGCTGCTCCTGATATTAATATGGGTGAGCCAGATATGAGAGTTTTTGCTAATGCTAATGGTTCTATGAAATCTACCACAGGAAAGCCAGCTAACATGTGTGTAAAGCCAGGAATAAAATGTGGAATCCCTCATGAGTATGGATCAACAGGATTTGGGGTTTATCATGCTACTTTAGTTGCTATTGAACATTTAAGTTGGAAGAATATTAAAGATCTAACTGTAGCAATAGAAGGATTTGGTAATGTTGGAACTTTTGCTGCTAAATATCTAAGTAAAAAAGGATTTAAATTTGTAGCAACATCAGATTCTAAAGGTTTGATTTATAATAAAAAAGGATTAGATTATAATAAATTAATGAAAGTTAAGAAAGAAAAAAGAACAGTAACAAAATACAAGCCAGGGGTTGTAATGAAAGGACAAAAAATTATTGAATTAAATGTTGATATTTTGATAACAGCAGCTATTCCAAATATAGTTAATGATAAAAACTATAAAAAAGTTAAAGCAAAATTAATTGTTGAAGGTTCAAATATTCCAATGACTCCTCAAGTTGAGAATAAACTACATAAAAAAGGAATCTTAATTATTCCAGATTTTGTAGCTAATGCAGGTGGAGTAATAAGTTCTTATGCTGAATACAAAGGACATAACCCTAGAGATATGTTCAAATTAGTTGAGAAAAAGATTGTTAGAAATACTAGAATTGTTTTGAAAGAAGCTAACAAGAAAAAACATTGTAAATTAAGAGATGTTGCAATGGAGATTGCTATTTCTAGACTTAAAAGAAAGAGAAAATAGAAATATTTATATACTATAGTAGTTTATATAACTACTATGGCAACAACAATCCAAGTAAGTAAAGATTTAGTGAAAGAACTAAAGAATAGAAAGATGTATGATAAAGAGAGTTATGAAGAAATAATTTGGGATTTGTTAGAAGACAGTATGGAATTAAGTGAAGAAACTAAAAGACATATAAAACAATCTGAGAAAGAGATAAAAGAAGGAAAAACTGTTACTTTAGCTGAAGTAAAAAAGAAATTAAATCTATAAGATGTTTGATGTTGAGTTTTCTAAACTAGCTGAAAAGCAGTTTTATAAACTATCTAAAGAAATACAAAAACGTATAGTTAATACATTAGAAAGAATAAAAATTAGACCTTATTCTCATATCAAAAAATTAGTCTCTTCACCTTATCTTGGATTAAGAATTGGAGAATATAGATTAATTCTTGATATTAAAAAAGATAAATTAATTATTTTCTTAATTGAAATTGGTCATAGAAGAAACATTTACAAGAAATTTTAACTATTTCAATACTTTAATCACTTTATCTAAACTTAATAATTTTTCTTTACCAGTTTTCATATCTCTTAATTTTAATTTTTTGGATTTAAGTTCTTGTTTACCTAAAAATATTACATAAGGAATGTTTAATTTATTAGCATAATCTAAATTTTTACTTATACTTCTATCACCTAAATCAACATCAACTTTAATATTATTTTTCCTTAATTCATTTACAATTTTTAATGATTCTTTTAAAGTGTTAATAGGAATAACATAAACTTGAGTTATAGTTTTAGATTCTTTTTTGTAACTATTAAAAATTCTATCTAATCCAAAACTTATTCCTACTGCAGGCATGTTTCTATTAGAAAAATTAGAAATCATGTCGTCATATCTTCCACCAGCTACTAAAGCTTCTTTAACATCTGAAAATACTTCAAATATTGTTCCAGTATAATAACTTAAACCTCTAGCTAAAGAATAATCTATTTCTATGTTCTTAACATTAAACATTTTAGCATATTTTAAAACTTCATCTAATTCATCTAATCCTTTAGTATCTTTTAACTTTAGATTCTTAGATTTTAATCTTTTAATAATCTCAGAAGCTATTTTTTTATTACTTAACCTTGTTAATTCATTAATAACTTCTTTCTCTCCAATTTTTTCTAGTTTATCTAATATTAATATTATCTTATCTTTATTTTTTAATTCATATTCATCTAGTAAAGAATCTATGATTTTTCTATTATTTATTTTTATTTTAAATTTGAAATTTAATTTCTTAAAAACTTCATTTACTATAGCTAACATCTCTGCATCATAAGCTAAACTTTTAGAACCTATAACATCTACATCACATTGAGTAAATTCTCTAATTCTATTTGAAGAGACCGGACCATCCCTAAACACTTTCCCAATTTGATATCTTTTAAATGGAAGTTTTATATTAGAGTTCATAGCAATAAATCTAGCTAAAGGAACAGTTAAGTCATATCTTAATCCTAAATCTCTATCACCTTGATCTTTTAATTTAAAAATTTCTTTTAATATTTCAACTCCACCAGCATATTTAGAACTTAAAACTTCAAATCTTTCTAATAAAGGTGTATCTAAAGGATTGTAGCCATATGATTCAAATACTTCTTTAATATTGTTAAGTATAGAGTCCATTACAATTTTGTCTTCAGGAGTTATATCTTTAGTACCTTTAGCATTTAGGAATTCCATCTTTTCCTCCTAGTAAATATTCGTAATAATCTTGTCCCCATCCAAGTATCTTACCGTTTTCTTTTATTAAATATTTTGCTCTCTCTTTAAATTGAATATAATCTTTAAGTCCATTTTTAGAAATCTCTACCCAGATATCCCCTATAACACAATCATATTTTTTTGTAAATTTAAAATTTAGGAAATCTCCAATTACTACATCACCATATAATTCTCCAAAGATTTGATCATTTGTATTAACAACTTCTTGTAAAATCTCCATTGTTAAAATAGATTTTACTTTTGGGTTTTTAAGTAGGTATTTTTGAACTAATCCAAGCCCATATCCAGCAACTAAAACATCCCCATATGCTTGATCCGCTATTTGCTTTTGCTCTTTATCTTCTTCAGGAATATCCCACATCCATAATTTTTTGTCTACCCAAAGAAAATTATAACCTTCCTGTTGAAGAATTTTTACATCAACCATACTTAACCTCTTTTTTATGAAGTAAGGGCGGTAGGCGAGAATCGAACTCGCGATCTTCAGATCCACAGACTGACGTGTTAACCACTACACTACTACCGCCATTATAAATTTTCATTATAATATTTTTATAAATGTAACTATTAGAATTAAAAATACTATCAATGAATACAACCAACTCTTGTCATTTTCATATCTATAATTTGTATTTATTACTTATAAGATTATCGATAAGAATATTTAAATAAATATTATTTAATAAAAACATAATGAAAAAAGAGGTAAAACACGAACATAGTAGCAAATATAATTTAAGGGATATAATTCTAGGTGGTCAAGATGGTTTAGTAAATGTTTTAGGAATTGTATTAGCTGTTGCCACAGCAACAAAAGATATTAGAATTGTATTGATAACTGGGTTGGCTGCTACGTTTGCTGAATCATTATCAATGGCTGCAGTTGCATACACTTCAACAAAAGCTACTAGAGATTACTATCTTAGTGTTATACAAGAAGAAGAAAAAGATATAAAATTAACACCTAAAAAACATAAAAGAAAAGTTAAAGAAATTTATTCTAGAAAAGGATTTAAAGGAATATTATTGAATAATATTGTTAGACATGTTATTTCTGATAAAAAATTATGGGTTAATACAATGGTTAGTGAGGATTTAGGAGTGTCACAAGAACAATATACATCTCCATTAAAAAGTGCCATAGTTGTTGGATTAGCAGCTGTTATTGGATCATTAGTTCCATTAGTTCCATTCATATTTTCATTTGATTATAGAATTACTTTTGCTTTGGTGTTGTCTATTTTAGTTTTGTTTATAACCGGAGCTGTAAAAGCTAAGTTAACTATTGGAAATTGGATTAGATCAGGATTAGAGATTAGTGTAATAGGAATATTGGCTGCCCTAATAGGATATGTAATTGGATTAGCTTTAGGAACAATATAAATGAAGGATCATGTAGCTTTACTCATTAAAAATAATAATAAATTTTTATTTATTAAAAGATCTAAACATAAAAAAACACTTCCAAATATTTGGGCAGTTCCTTCGGGTAATTTAGAAGATGAAAAAGATATTTATCAAACTGCTAAAAGAGAAGCTTATAAAGAACTAGGAATAAAAATTAAAACGAATAGTCTACTTGTTATTAAAGAACTACCTGAATTTAAAGTTAGATTACATTTTTTGATATGTGATATCGTATCTGGAGAGCCAATTATTAAAGATTTTAAGGAGATAAGTGAATTAGAATGGCTAACTTTCTCTGAATTTTTTGATAAATTTAATGATAATGAAGTAGGTCATGGCTTAATTTATCTACGTAAAAACCCTAAAATATGGAAGAATTGCTAAAATCTATAATTTAATACTTATTTTTTTCTATACAAAAGATTATAAATATAAATTTAAAGTTAAAGCTATAAAATGCCACAAAAAAAGGGTCCAGTTTACAAAGATAAGAAAGGAAATACTTTATTTGGATTTTCTCAAGTTAGTCTAGAAAGAACTAACATTAAACTAAATGGTGTTGTGATGGGATTAAAAATTCTAATATTCTTATTTGTACTTCTTTTAATTGGAATAGGTGCATTTGTTGTGTGGATAGCACAAAATGATGTTATTACAAGAATTATATATGGTTATTAATTTCTAACTAGTGAACCAATTAATTTATTTGGTCTTCTTCTTGATTTATATGCTCTTCTGCCAGCTTTATATAAAATTCCTGGAAACCCAAATATTTCAAATACAATAGAATACTTGATAGTTTGATTTTCCCAATCAGTTATTATTGGATTTGGTTCTTTTATATTAGATACAACAACAATTGGCCCAGTCTCTATCTCAAGTAGATTTTCATCCCTGTAAGATATTGTACAAATCCCCTATACCCAAATAATGAGAAAAGAGATTTACTTTCAGAAATTATTCTTCTTATTTCTTTACTCTCTACTAATTCTTTTAATCCTACTTCTCTTTTATAATTAGAAGGACAAACCAAACTTTCATCGAATTTTAAACCAAATCTTTCATTTGATAATAAAGCAGAGACCCCATAAATTACTGAATTAAAAGAGTCATTTGGATCTAAACTCCATTCATGATATTACCCTGATGGTGTAGATATAAATTCAAATTCATTATTAATATCTAATCCTTTTAATAAACTAACTAGATGCTCTTTTTCTTTTTGTGGAATAGGAAAAACATTATGTTCAAGGCTCTCCACTAATTCTAATGATACTTATTCATCCATGAAATAGAAGATATGAACAAATTTATAAAACTATTCTTAGAAAAAATTAACCACCACTTATAACACTTAACAATTCAATCTTATCATTATCATTTAATTTAGAATTTGTAGTTATTATTTCATCATTTTTTATAATGATAACCTCATTTTCATTAATATTTAGCTTAGAAAAAATATCTTTTATAGAATTAACATTTAACTCATGATTTTTATTTTCTCTTTGAATAAACACATTAACCTTCATAAAAATCTTAAAAAATATTTAGTTTATAAACGTAATGTTTTTATATTATTTTTAAATGTAGATATCATGAGATTAAGTAAATTATTAGATAAGATAAAAGAATATAACCATCAAACTAATCTAGATCTTATTAGAAAGGCCTATAAATTCTCTAGAGAGCTTCATAAAGATAAAAAAAGAGCTTCTGGAGAACCATACATACAACATCCATTAAATGTTGCTTATATTCTAGCTGAACATAAATTAGATGATGATTCTATTATAGCTGCTTTACTTCATGATTTAGTAGAAGATACTTCTATTTCTTTAGATGAAATTAAAAAAGAGTTTGGTGAAGAGATAGCATCTTTAGTAGATGGATTAACAAAATTAACTCAAATAAAATATGAAACAAAAAGAAATGTTGAGTATATAAGGAAAATGTTAGTGTCTTCTACAAAAGATGTAAGAATTATCCTAATAAAATTAGCTGATAAACTACATAACATGAGAACTGTAAAGTATCTAGAAGAAAATAAAATTAAAAGGGTATGTAGAGAAACATTATATGTATATGCGCCTTTGGCACATAAATTAGGAATGGCTTCTATAAAAGATGAATTAGAAGATTTAGCATTTAAACATTTACATCCCACCATGTATCAAAAATTTAAAGAAAAATTTGGTAGAAGAAAAATGAGTAGAGAAAATGAAATTAAAAAAATAATATCAATTATAGATAAGAGACTTAAGGAACAAGGGATAAATGCATTAATTTTAGGAAGAGCAAAACATTTCTATAGTGTATATAAAAAAATGATAGAGAAGAATAGAAGTTTTGAAGAAATTTATGATTTAATTGGATTAAGAATCATAACAGATACTGTTAAAGAATGCTATGAGGCTCTAGGAATCATCCATAACTTATGGACTCCAATTCCAGGAGAATTTGATGATTATATAGCGATGCCCAAACCAAATATGTATCAAAGTTTACACACAGCAGTTGTTGCATTTAATCAATCAGTTGAATTTCAAATTAGAACTTATGAGATGGATAAACTTGCTGAAGAAGGAATAGCAATACATTGGAGTTATAAAGGAGTGAAGGAAGATAGACAATTTGACAAGAGATTAAATTTATTGAAACAAATATTAAGTTTGCAATCAGAATCAAAAAATGTTAAAGAGTTTATGGAGTTCTTAAAAGATGTTTTTGAAGATGAGATTTATATTTTTACACCTAAAGGAGATATAATCAATCTTCCTAAAGGATCTTGTCCTATAGACTTTGCTTATGCAATTCATAGTAGTGTAGGAGATCGATGTAATGGAGCTATAGTAAATGGAAGAATAGTTCCATTAAGACATCAATTAAAAAGTGGAGATATGGTTAATATATTAACCTCTAAAAATCCTTCTCCTAAGAGAGATTGGTTAAAAATAGTCAACACAGCTAAGGCTAGAAACAGAATTAAACAATTTATTAGTTCACATGAAGAGATCCCTTTACCTAAATTAGATAATAAGCAAAAACCTATCTTAACTAAACAAAGATCTACTTTAGTTAATGTAAACAAAAAACCAATATATAACTATAGATTAGCTAAAGATTGTAATCCTACTCCTAGACAAAAAATAATTGCTCAATTATCTAAAAATAGATATACTATTCATAAACAAAGTTGTAGTAATATTGAAAGAAGAAAATCAATTGGTGCTTCTTGGGCAGACATATCTTTTCCATTAGTTATTAAAATAATATCTAAAGATAGAGTAGGATTATTAGCCGATATTTTAAACACAATAGCTGCAACTGGGACTAATGTAAATCTAACTAGATCTAGAAAAATGAGTAATAACTATGTAGGGATAGAATTAGGAGTTACACCTGAAAATTTAGACCATATAAGGGATTTGTTATCTAAAATAAAAAATATAAAAAGTGTAGGGAAGATTTCTATTGATAAAAAATAATAAAACTTATAAACAGATTCTAAAAATTAGTTCTTATGAACATAAAAGAATTTGATTTAAAGATATCTAAAATAATAGAAGAAACTTATGATACTAAGACTTATAGAATTAATTTAGATGGAAATGAACTTAATTTTGAACCTGGACAATTTGTTAGTTTAATTTTAGATTTTCCAAAAGATGGAAAAACTGAAAAAATAAGTAGATCATATTCTATTTCATCTTCTCCATTAAAGAAAGAATACATAGATTTGACAATTAAAAAAACAAATAATGGTGGAGTGGCAGACTATATTGTTGATAATTTAAAAATTGATGATAAAATTAAAATAAAAGGCCCTTATGGAGTGTTTATTTTTAAAGATGAAATTAAAAAAGTTGTTTTTATAGCTGGAGGTTCTGGAATCTCATCTTTAATGAGCATGATTAGATATGATATAGATAAAAAATTAGATACTAACTTAACTTTATTATTTAGCAATAAAACTCCAGAAGATATAATTTTTAGGAAAGAGTTAGAAGAATTAAAAAATAAAGGAATAAAAATAGTAGATACATTAACAAGATATGATAAAGAAGATTGGGATGGAGAAAAAGGTAGAATAAATCAAGAGATGATAAAAAAATATGTAGATTTAGATTCTATATTTTATATTTGTGGGTTACCCCAAATGGTAGATGATGTTAAAAAAGAATTAGAAGCTCTTGGAGTAGATAAAACAAAAATTAAGATTGAAAAATATTAAATATATTCAACATATGCTCTAGTAACTTTCGAAGATTGTAATTCACTTAGAGAATGATTGTATAATGCGCCTAGATGGTATACCAAACTTTGTCTATTTTGTATATCTGGACTTGATCCAATAAAATCTCTTCTTGTTAAATCTGATAGATCTTTTACAATAACTGAAATAATTTTAACAGGAAAACTTTCATCTGTAAATATTGGTAGGATTTTATGAAAATCACTTCCAATAACCTCAAGGATTTTTATATCAACCACTTCTCTAGGTTCATATGATTTAGGATGGGGGAACTCTCTATCTCCTGGTCTAAAAAAAGTAGTTAATTCTCTAGATCTAACTAAATGTTCATATATTTTTCTTACTGCAATCTGATCTCTTCTTAATTCCATCTTAATCAAAAACTAGCTTTCCTCATCATATTCTCTAACTCACCTTCAGAGATTATGTTGGGATGAACATGTAAAAATGCAGGTATTGCTTGAAAAAACATCATTGGTTTACCATCTTGCGTTCTACTTATACCATAAGCTTTGGCTATCTTTATAGTTGTTGTCTCATCTTCTACAAGATTGATATCACTAACTATAGCTTTTTTACTTAATCCTTTTATATTCTCTTCAGCTTCACTCCCTTGGTTAAACATATGGTCTTCATTAGGTAAATTTTCTTCAGTAGTTTTTGCAAATGCTGAAAATTTAGCTAATTTTTCACCAGCAGTTCCTTTATTAGAAGTATTTATTACTAATTCAGCATCTTTTAATTCAGTGCCTATTCTATCTTCACCTCCAAAAGATAAATTATCACTTAGATGAGGATATAACTTTTTCATATTGTTAACTATTCTTTCAGCTTTTCCAATAGTCCTATTTAATATGACTAATTTTCTTGGAGATCTTTTTAACAAAGAATAAATAATTGGTGAGGTGACTCCTCCTGCTCCTAAAACAACTATATTCTTATCATTAATTGATTCAATCCCAAATTCTTTTTCTAAACCTTTAGCATAACCCTCTGCATCGGTATCAAAACCAACTAATTTTCCATTTTTTTTAGCAATTATATTTACAGAACCACTAACTTCTGAACTTTGATCTAATGCCCCATGATTAACTTTCCTTAGATATTTAGCAGCTATATCTTTGAATCCAGAACCTGTTCCACCACCAAAATATTTCTCATCAGATAATAAAGCATTAAATATAACTTCTATATTTGTTGGATCTGCAACTACCATTACACTCCTAAATTTAGGATGTAAAGGATTAGACTGAGTTAAAGAATCATAGACTGTATTCCATAAAGAAGGAGTCTTACCGGGATAATCATGATCTATTAAAGTTACAGTATATCCGTCTACCTCTTCTGGAGAAAAACTGTTCATTTTTGGTAGTTTAGCTATCTTTACAATATCTTTTTGTATTAATTCTTTTAAACTACTTACCATAATTCTATCTTTAAAAAATATGATTTTTAAAACTTTCTTTTTTCAAAAAAATAGGAGATTAAGAAGCTTTACTCAATGATCAATATACATAAACACTATCTCTAACTCTATAAGATTTAGATCTTCTATAGTTATCATATCTAGATTTGTAAGATTTAGTATAATACTTAGATCTTGAATATTTTGATATTCTATAGTTGAGATATCTGGAGGTTCTATAATCTCTATCTCTATACCTTGAATTATATCTACTATATCTATCATAACTGCTATACCTAGTTCCCCTATAACTCTCTCTTTGTATTATTGTATTGTCATGAATGTTATAATGATTGTTTATGAAAATAACACCCTTATGATCTTTTGGATGTTGATCATCATATCTTCCATGTTCATTTGTAGTATGAA
Source organism: Candidatus Nanoarchaeia archaeon (assembly GCA_030745695.1). Lineage (GTDB taxonomy): Archaea > Nanobdellota > Nanobdellia > SCGC-AAA011-G17 > JACPNG01 > JACPNE01. The sequence continues at coordinate 15,138 of JASLOB010000013.1, forward strand.
ATGCTTCTACATTTGAAGCTATTAAGATCATAAATACAAATAAAATAAATGATTTTTTCATGTTATTTACATAAAGATAAGATTTATATTACTTTTCATGATTAAAACAAAATTTTAATACTTAAAACAGAAGTTTTAAAAATCAAATATTTAAATATTAAGTAGGTTATTTAAAATGAAAAATGTAATTATAGCGCCTGTTGGTGATAATATGGATGCATTGTTTGTTGGAATAAAGGATTTTCCAACAGAAAGAATAATTCTATTATCTCCAAAAAATAGATTAGATGAAGCAGAAAAAGCTAAGTCAGATCTAGAAAAATTTCAAATTCCAACAAAAATTATGGAAATAGAAGGAAATGTTTGGGAGGAGATGTTTAGTAAAATAGCCCAAATTAAAAATTTAGAGAAAGATAATGAAATAATAGTTAATACAGCTACAGGAGATAGAACAACTACATGTGCAGCAACTTCTGCAGCTTTTGTTAATGGATTAAAAGCAATATCTGTAGAAGGAAGTGAAACCATGCTACTTCCAGTATTGAAATTCTCATATTACAAAATATTAACAGATAAAAAATTAGATATACTAAAACTATTAAATGATGAAAATTGTTGTGCTTCATTAGAAGAGTTGAGCAAGAGAACTAAAATGTCTTTACCCCTAGTTTCATATCATATTAATGGAACATTAAAATCAGATGGATTAAAAGAATTAGGATTGATAGAAACTTTAGAAAAAAAAGGAAAGATAGATGTTAAATTAACAACTTTAGGTAGATTGTTAGTTAAAGGTTATATAAATTAATTATTCATTCTTTTTTTAATACTATCTTAATGTATAAATTAATAATTTAATGTTTAAGCACAATCATCAAATAAATTGAGGATATATTAATAATGGTGATAGAATGAGGCAAGATACAATACAAACAAAAGAAAATTATGAAGATAAGATATGTAAGTATGATAAAAATTACATATATAACAACAATATGTCCTTTATGTGATTACATAAAACTAAAACATTTTATACCTATAGAAGAAAAAATTGAAATGACTGAAATTTTAGAAGAGACCTGTAGGGAATGTGAAGATGTTTTGGAGGTATTAGAAACTTATGATGGAGTTATTGATCAAATATAATAAAATAAAAGAATAAAAAAGTTTTCTTATAGTCTTGATTAGATAGATTCATTAAATTTCTTGTTAACAACTTCCCAATTTACTATATTATGAGAATATTACTATTTTCTAATTTTATTTTTGATTATAGAGATTAATATAATTGTGGTTATAGAAATCAAAATAGAGATTGTTATCATTCTTATTGTGAAGTCATAAAAAAACTTTGTTGGAAATAAAACAATTAAGTTATCTACTTCAGGATTTAATAACCAATATTGATCATTAAAAAGAATTAAGTGAAAATTTACAAATAAACTATTAAAATTTGAAATCATTCCTAAAAATAATATAATTATAAAAAACATTGTTAAGATACTTCCAAATATTAAAGAATTAAAAAATATATTGAGTTTTTTTGTTTTGTAATAATAGATTAAGACTGAGAAAGATGATATAATGAGTATAAAAAGTAGTTTTATTGAACTATTAATCAAATTTTTAACATCTTTTAGATGTATCTTTTCTTTTTGATTAAAAAAGTTTGTAGTAAGTTCTTTGTTATTTATAAAATAATTAAATAAATTATTTACTTCTAATTCAACAGTGTCTTTTGAAAAATGTTCATAAATATTATTTTTTCCAAACTCTTTTTCATAAAAATCTAAATCAAAAACCGTTAATCTAAAACCTATTAAAAATATTAAAAGTGGAATAAAAGCAATTATTAAAATATTGAATTTATTTTCTTTTTTTATTCTTTTTTTCTTCATCTTTTTCTAAAATTAAGTTTCCAACATAATTACATTTTTTACATTCATATTTACCAAAATGTCCGCCCATATATAACATTACTTTATTAGATTTGCATATAGGACATATCTTCATAAATTAATAAATAAAAACAAGAATAAAAAGTTATTGTAGTATCAATATTCCCCTCATCTTTTATTTTTAAAAGTTTGAGTCTATTAATTGTTGGAACACACTAAATGGTTGGGCTCCACTTATTAATTGTCCATTAACTATAAATCCAGGAGTTCCTCTAATCCCGGCAGCAGAACCATCTCTTAAATCTTTTTCTATAACTCCTTTATACTTTCCTGATTTTAAACATTCTTGAAATTGATCAATATTTAATCCAACTTGGGTAGCATAATCTATTAAATTATTTTCTCTAAAACGAGGTGAATTTTGGAACAATAAATCATGATACTCCCAGAACTTTTCTTGTTCATTGGCACATTCTGCTGCTTCTGCAGCTGTTTGGGCACTAAAATGAATGTTTCTTAAAGGAAAATGTTTGTAGATAAATTTAACTTTTCCAGTACTTATATATTGTTGTTCTATTGAAGGAAAAGTTTGTTGAACAAATCTTCCACAAAATGGACATTCAAAATCAGAATATTCTACAATGGTTACTGGAGCATTAGGATCCCCTTTTACTTTTTCATTAACTTCTATATCTAAAGTTGTAGATCCAGTTATTGGATTTGAACCAGAATCAGAACCTCCAGAAAAAGATCTATAACCAAACACAACTACAACAACTATAATAATTGAAATAGCTGAATATTTTAATAGATTGCTCTTCCTATCTTGTTTGTTTTGAGATTCAATTTTTTGTCTTTCTTCTTCTTTGTTATGTCTTTTTAATAATTTTCTTTCGTGTTTACTAAGATTAGAATTATCTTGATTATTTTGTATATGTTCAGATAATATATCATCAACATTAACTTTTTCTTCGTTATTATTCTCTTCTTCTTTATGTTGGTCTTCTCTATGCTCTTCCATTTTTTGTTTTTAAGAAAATCTCAATATATAAATCTTTTCTTATTTAATTAAAACAAATTAAAACTTTTATTTTTTAAATGTGATAACTTAATCTTATAATTTATTAATTTTTAGTAGGATACTATATTTTTTATAAAATTTAGCGAAAAAAGAGTAAATTTCCATAAAATGTTTATTATACTTACAAAACTACAGATACCTTATAGTGAATACAGGGTACACTAATGAATAAAGGATTAGAAATGATAGAGGCCCATCATCTCTATGGAGTCCCTTATGAAAAAATTGATGTGATTATTCATCCTCAATCAATAATCCACTCAATGGTAGGATATATTGATGGTTCAATAATCGCTCAGCTTGCTATTCATGATATGAGGATTCCTATCCAATATGCTTTGAATTATTCTGAAAGATTGAATAATAATCTTCCAAAACTTTGCTTTAAAAAATA